>DASSFG010000919.1:0-9795 GCA_035694685.1 Pirellulales bacterium | reverse complement strand
CAAGCCGGCGGGCAAATCTTTCAGGTCGAGCGTCAGCTCGCCGCCAAAATCCTTGCGCTGCGCGCTCACGAGAATCGCCATGCGATTGCCCTGCGAGACCGCCGTAGTGACGTCGAAGTATTGCCGCCGCTCGGGCAGACCCAGCGTCAGTTGGGGTTTGACCGGCCTGATCTGCACGCGGTAGGCGTAATCGACGCGGCCTTTGCCGAGATGGTCGCGCACGCTGACCAGGTAATTGCCGTCGGCCGGCGGATTGAAACGCAAATAGCTGTCGGGGCCGCCGCTATCGTCGTTGCCGGCGAGCGTGCCACCGTCTTCGCGATGGATGTACAGCACTGGGTCGAGCTGAGAACGGATGCCGCGGCCCAACACGTGAATGTCGAGCTGTTGACCTTTTTTGGCGGCGAACTTGAAGAAGTCGATGTCGCCATCTTTGTCGATCAGGCCGTTCAGTGCGGCCGGGGACTCGAACACCGGAGCATTGGCCGGCGCGTCGTTCGGCTCGACTTCCATCACGTTGGTCAGACCGTCGAGCAGGAACGCGTTCGGCGAGGGAGAGGTTCCTTTGTCGTCCTTGGCGAACAAGCCAAACGGATAGGCCGCATCGGCGGGCACGACAAAGTTCTCCGTGCGTTCGCCGAGCACGTCGCCCAGCCAGCGAACGGCGAGAGTTTCGCCCGGTTTGCCACCTGCGGGAATTGCGGCCGTGGGCCGAGGAAAGCGGCCGACGTGCAAGCGATAAGTGCAAGCACCGTTGCCGCCGAACGCACTTTCGCGCACTTGAATGGTATACGACCCGTCCTCAGGAGCCACAATCGACACCAGGCCGTCTTGCCAGACCAGGGCGGCGTCGTCGCAGGCTGTCAGTTCAAAGCGGTTCTTATCGAGGATGGCCAACACCGGATCGAAGAAGAAATTGCCCAAACGGATGCCTTCAATCTCAGCCGTGATCCGCTCGCCCTTCTTGGCCTCGACCACGTAATAGTCGACGTCTTCATTGTTCACGAAGCCGTTGACGGTAACGTCGAGGTTGATCTTCTGCGGCGTGGCGAATTCGCTGTTCGGCTCGACCTCGGCCACTTCGGGCAATGCGCCCACGCTGAACGTGCGCAGATTGCTGATGCCCGATGCCGTGCGGACGCGCATGGCGTGAATGCCAATACGGCAATCGGCGGCGATTTGCAGCTTCGTCTTGACGGTCTTCTCGTTGCCGGCTTCAAGGCTAAGCACCTTGATGCCGGGATAATAGAGCATGATCTCCTGGGCGTCATCGAGGTCGTCGCCGTTGAAGGCCACATCGATCTCCGTGCCGCGCTGAGCCCCGTAGGGGACGATCGCTCCGAGACGCGGCCCGCCGAAGCCGCGGCGCCGTTGCTGGGCGAAGGCAATGTCTGAGACCAGAAGTAAAACCAGAGCTGCGGCGAACAGGCGATGGAAGGTTGTCTTCATCATTTGTGAGCTATCGTACTTTTGGAGTGCGGCGATTTATCGCCGCTTTGTCCGGTCGCGGAGCGACCTTTCTTTGTCGCTCCGCGAGATATTGAAAATCAAAAGTGGCTCCGCCACCCGTCAAATCGGCGAATTGCCTCGCCGCTGTGCGATGCGGCAAATGCGCACGTCGCACAAAAAATACCAGCTTGCCTTGCCGCGAAAGAAAGTCGCTCCGCGACAAGGGAAAGCGGCGATAAATCGCCGCACTCCAAAGCTATGCCAACAACCCCTTGCGGACCTTGCCGCCGTCGACGATCTCAATGGGACGGTTGCCGGGGGCCATCAGTTCCTTGTCGGCGACGATGCCGAGCTGGTGGTAGACCGTCGTGGCCAGGTCGGCCGGCCCGATTTCTTCTTCTTCCGGCTCGCTGGCCGTCGAGTTCGACGAACCGAAGATCGAGCCGCGCTTGATGCCGCCGCCGGCCAGCACCACGCTGAACACCTTCGGCCAGTGGTCGCGGCCCGCGTTTTGATTGATCTTGGGCGTGCGGCCGAACTCCGACGAGACCATCACCAACGTCTCGTTGAGCAAACCGGTGCGGTCGAGGTCGTTGATCAGGGCCGCAAATGCCTGGTCGAAAGCAGGCATCTGCTGTCGCATACTTTGCGTGATGGCATTGTGCATGTCCCATCCGCCGTATGTGAGCGAGACGAAACGCACGCCTGCGGCCACCAACCGCCGGGCCATCAACATCCGCTGACCCGCCTGATTGCGGCCATACTCGTCGCGGACACTCGGCGACTCGGCGTCGATGTTGAATGCTTCACGGGCCTGCTGCGAACTGACCAGGCTATAGGCCCGATCGTAGAACGTGTCCATCGCCGAAAGCGCGTCGGACTTTTCCTTCTTTGAGAAATAGTCGTTTACCGCCTGCAATGCCGTGCGGCGACGGTTGAAGCGGGCGTCGTCGACGCCGCCCTGCATCGACAAGTCGAGCACCTTGAAGCCGTTGTTGGCCGGATCGGAACCGAGCGAGAACGGAGCGAACGACGAGCTGAGGTAGCCCGTGCTGGCAAATTCGTTCGGCACGTTAGGAATGCAGACGTACGGCGGCAAATTATTCCGCGGGCCGTACTCATGGCTGACCACACTGCCCATGCTGGGGAAGACCAGGGCCGGGCTGGGCCGATAGCCTGTAAACATGTTGTGCGTGCCGCGTTCGTGGGCAGCTTCGCCGTGCGACATTGAGCGGACCACGGTGATCTTGTCGGCGATGTCGGCCGTCTTGGGCAGCACCTCGCAGAACTCGGCGCCCGGAATCTTGGTGGGAATCGGCTTCATCTCGCCACGGTATTCGAGCGGCGAGAACGGCTTGGGATCGAATGACTCCTGCTGGGCCATGCCACCCGGCAGAAAAATGTGTATTACGCTCTTGGCTTTGGCCTCGATGAAATCGTAGTTCTTTTGTTCTGCTTGAGCTTCTTGCAGGCGGAAGAAATCGGCCAGCGAGAGACCGATGCCTCCCACGGCGCCCACGGTCAAAAATCCACGACGGCCAATGCGATCAGCAAGCATGTACCTTCTCCTCTAATACGGTCAGGGTGGTTCGGGTCGTTTTCGGGCGGGAAGCTATTAATTTCGGGCCGCTGCGTACAGCAAAGGTCCGTAAAAGCCAAGTTTTTAATCTCGGGCATCCGCGTGCCGGGGTGGGGCGCCGTGGGTCCGGCGTATCCGGCGTTCGGCAGATGCGGTGGGCGTCATCCATCTGCCAAGGCAGGTCGTAGCCTCCACCAACGCGTCAGTCGCCTGACGCATCAACGGAAACTTGTATGACGATACCCAATGCCGGCAGAGTTGTCAAAGACTTTCTTGCCCAAAGCAGTACAGATGCCCGGTGGTGCGGAGGTAGAGGCGGCCGTCGGCGAGGGCGGGCGTGGAATAGACGTTTTCGCCAAAGTCGGCTGACGATAAGAGCCGCCAGCGCGCTTCACTGCTGACGACCGACAGCTCGCCTTCTTCGTCGACAAGATAAAGCTTGCCGTCGCCAGCGACCGGAGAGGCGTAATAGTTCTTCGTGCCGTGCAGGCGGCCCGTCTTCATGATTTTGCCCGAGACTGCATCAAGCGAACAAAAAATGCCACCGTCTTTGACCGTGAAGATATGGCCGCGATCGTAGACGGGCGAAGCGCAAAACGGCACGTGACGCGTCGATTGCCATTTCACGTGCGTGTCGGTGGCGTCGCCCGTCGCGCCCGGCAGGATGGCGAGCACCACGTTCCGCGACTCGTCGAACAGGTTGCGGAAGTACTCGTATTCTTCGCGGCTGATGCGGCCATCTTTGTCGCGGTCGACCTGTGGAAATCGCTGGCGAATTGCCCCCTCGGGCAACTCGCTCTCCTCCAAACCGCCGTCCTGGTTCGCGTCGTATTCCGCCGCCGCCTCGGCAAACGGCCCCACGCTGATGCGATCGTCGGCATCACCGCCGGCCGACCAACCCGCCACGTACAACACGCCGTCGTCGCCCACGACGGGCGTCGCACAAACCGTGCGCGACACTCCGCGCACCGTCCACAGCCGGCTACCCGTTTCCAGGTCATAACCCACCACGCGCAACGTGGCCGCCACGACAATCTGCTTCTGACCGGCGATTTGCCAGACCACGGGCGTGCGATAGTTGCGGGCAAACTCCGAACGATCGGTCTTCCAGCAAAGCTCACCTGTCCGCTTGTCGTAGGCGGCCAGAAACGAATCGGTATCGTGGTCCTGGCAGAGAATGACGCGGTCGTCGACGATGATCGGCGAACTGCCGGCGCCGAAATCGTTCTTGAACGGCCCCATGCGGTGCAGCCAGATCTCTTGACCCGCCGCGTCGTAACAAACCAGGCCGCTGGAGCCGAAAAAGCTCACCACATGCTCGCCATCAGTGGCCGGCGTGGACTGAGCGTGGCTGCCAATGCGGTGAATGGCCTCCAGCTTGTCGTGCGGCGCCGCCGCTTCCCACACCGTATTGCCGGTGCGGCGGTCGAGCGCAAGGGTCAGCAATTCATCGCCCCGGACGGCGGTCAGACAGATGCGGTCGCCATAGATCACCGGCGACGAATGACCAGGGGGCAGCGCGATCTTCCAAACGACGTTCTTGTCTGGGCCAACCTCCTCGGGCAGGCTCGGCCCGTCGGCTGCTCTGGCCGAACCATTCACGCCGCGGAACTGGGGCCAGGTCGATTCAGCGAGCACCTGCGTCGCAACGCCGACAAGGTACATCCAGACGATCGACCGGCAAGTTAATTTGTAAAGCACCATCGGTAGCCAATCGCATTGAGGAACACGGGTATGACGATAGCCAGTGCCGGTAGTGTTGTCAAAAAGTCGGCCCAGCAGCGGGTTCAAGTAGACAGTAGACGGTAGACGGCAGACAGGGACGCGCAGGCGTCCATCTTCCCCCGTCTAGTGTCTACCGTCTACCGTCTACCTGTATGTCGCTTGACAGCGCGCGGCGGCGCGATAGGCTGGCGGTCATCAGGAAATGGGACCTTGTTGACGGGAGGTCATGATGGCCAGAAAGCAGGCCAAGGGAAGGCAATCGGCGAGTCGCGAGGAACGCCGCCGCCGCCAGAAACACGAGATCAAATCGGCCCTGCACCAGGCGTGGCAAAAAACTCAACAAGGCCGCTGGCAAGAAGCCGCGGACGTGCTGGAACAGCTCGACCAGCGTCAGCCGGGACAACCTGAGGTCCTCAAGCGCCTGGCCGAGATCTATCCGCAGCTCGGTCGATTCAACCGCGCGCAAGCCGTGGCCGCTCGCTTAATCGAGCTCAATCAGGAATCGGCCGACGTGACGCTGTTGATGGCCGGCGCGTGCCTGAACAATCTGCGTCTGGCCATGGCGCTCTCTTACTTTGAGCGGTTCGTCGATCGCTGGCCCGCCGACCCCCGGTGCGGGCACGCGCGCGAGACGATGTCGATGTTGGAGGCTGAGATTGCCAAGTCCGCCGCTCGGGCCGGCGTGCCGAGCGAAGAGGCCCGGCAACTCGCCGTCGAGCATGAAGCCATCCTCGAAGCCATTGCCGCGCAGAATTTCGTCGAGGCCGAGTCGCTCGCCCGCCGGCTGCACGAACGGTACCCCGCGTTCGCTCCAGCCGGAAACAACCTGGCCGATGCGCTATTTTATCAAGGCCGGATCGACCAATCGCTCGCAGTCGCGCGCGAAGTCTTAGTGTACAACCCGACCAACAGTTACGCGTTGGCCACGCTGACGAGCCGGCTCTGCAATTTGGGACGATTTGAGGAAGCCCGCGAATACGCCGAGCAGTTGCGCGTCTCCGGCCTCAAATCGGCCGACTCGCTGTTCAAGCAACTGGAAGCATTCAGCTATCTCGGAGACGATCAGGCGGTGCTCGACACCTGGGCCGAGTTGGCAAAGGTCGAGGAACATACGGAAGAAAGGCTTTTGGCGGTCGCGCACCATCTGACGGCCGTGGCTTTGATGCGCCTGGGGCAAGAGTCGGACGCGCGCGTGCATTGGTACGACGCCCTGGATATCGATCCTGAGTTGGAGCTTGCTGATGAGAACCTCGACGATTCGAATCGGCCGATCGGCGAACGCGAAGGGCCGTGGCCTTTCGAGCCGGGGCGGTGGATGTCGCAGAACGCGATGAGCGACTTGCACGCGCGGTTGTCGGCGAAGAAAGACCTCTCAGAAAACGAAGTGGCCGAGATCGAGCGTGGTTTTCTGGCCGAGCATCCGGAGGTGGAGGCGGTTATCCCCGTGCTGCTCGATCGGGGCGATCCCGAGGTGCGGGCGTTGTTTTTACGAATGGCCATCGTCACCGACACCCCTGCCATGCGCGAAGCGCTCAAGGCATTTGCCCTGGGCAAGCGCGGCAGCGAGGGGCAAAGAATCCAGGCCGCCGAACACCTGTGCCGCGTCGGAGTGCTCGACGCACAGCGTTTGCGGATGTGGGTCAAGGGCGAACAGCGCGACGTCATGCTCGCAGAATTCGAGTTGCACGAGGAAGCTACCTCGCTGGGCGATGCGCAAGCCGAGGAATTGGCCCGACAGGCGTATCAGGCGCTGAGCGAGGGCGATGGGGCGCGGGCAGAAGAGCTCTTGAATAGTGCCATCGACCTTGTGCCCGACCGGCCGAGCTTACACAACAACCTGGCTAATGCTTACAAGACTCAAGGTCGCGAAGAAGAAGCGATTGCGAAGGTGAAATGGATACGCCAGCGGTATCCAGACTATTTATTCGGCCGCGTGCAGTTCGCCCACCGCTACATTGCGTCGGGCGAGCTCGATTTGGCCGAAGCGGAACTTCGTCCATTGCGCGATCGGCGGCGGCTGCACGTCTCGGAGTTTTCCGCGCGCATGCTGGCGGAAGTACGTCTTGCTCACGCTCGCCGCGATCTTGACGCCGCTCGCACCTGGCTTGATTTCTGGGAGCGTTTTTTGCCGGATGATCCGCAGCTTGACGTCGCACACGAGTTGCTCGAAGGCGGGCTGGGCCGGCTGAATCGACTGATCTGGTGAGTCTCGCCGACCAAAGGTGACGGATGACACTGATGGACACGGATGCTCGATCGTTTAGAAAGGACGTGCTGACGTTCGCTGTTCTGCTCTCGTGCATCTTTTGTTTTGCGCATCGCGTTACTGCGTTTGAGAACCAGCGCGAGCGGCTGGACCGCTGGCGCAAAACGGCGGCCGCGCTCATTCAAGTTGCGGTCTTCGATGAGTGCCTGCTGCTGTCAGGCAATCAGCGCAACCAGCTTTTCGAGGCGCTGATACGCCCCACGAGCGAAGCGTGGTGGAGGCCTTCGGGCACGCCGCCGATGCTCGATACGACCAGCCATCGGTTGCTCGAGTCGATCAGCGCGCGTTCGCTGGGCGTCTTCGTTATTCCCGATGTCGAGCTGACGAGTCTCTTAGAAAGGGCCCCGTGGGTGGTGTTCAAAGAACTTCGCGACCCGATAGTTGAAGAAGTCGTCGTGGAGGGACGTGCCGCCGACCTTTTGCCAGGCAGGGCAGTCGCAGGCGCGCCACAACGAATCCACATGCGTCTGGTTCGCCGCAGTCCACCGCTCGACGAGGTAGAGCGCCGATTGAGGCGGTACCTTGACCGAAGGTTGGAAAAGATCGACGCGGTTTGCCATTTAACACCGCCAGTACGCCAGAAGCTTGCGCTCGCGGGTGCAATTGACATCGCGCGTTACCGCGAGCGATGGATAGCTCTGCCACGAAACGGCGCCGCCGAAGGACCACTAACGGCCGAGAAACGCGCTCAGCTTCGTGGACGTACAGCACCATTGCCATTGCTCGTGTTTAACGAAGCAGAATCGTATTTTCACAAAATGCTGTTCAGTCGAATGCTCGAAGGCGTTAATGAGCGGCTGATTGTCATCGAGCGCGAGCGGCGCGAGTTTCAGCGCGGCGCGGTGATCGCAGCGGTCGTGGCACGCCTTCAGCCGGCGGCGAGCATGCCAGTCGAAGAATGCGAGGCGTTGGCGAATTTGCTGAGTAAAGACCTATCCGAGTTCGATGCGTGCAAATCACTGCACTACCAGCTTGATTGGCTGCGGCGGATTGCAGATGTGCCCTGCATACGAACGTGTGGCCAGTTCGCCGACCAGCCTTTGCACCCGCTCATTATATTCCTCCGCCCAGGCAACGTACCGCGGTTTGCCGGGCGGCTCATTCAGCGCGGTGCGAGAAATCTGCTCATCGCCGCGCGGACGAGCATCGCGATGGCGCGGTTCTCTCCAAAAACGGAAGTGCTCGACGCCCGGTGGCAAAAAGAAAACCCCTATCTTCCGTTGGCCACGCTTGGTTACAGCCTCTTGTTTGCCCAACAGTGACTTGGGCACGTCGATCTTCGGCAGGCCGCGGTTCAACAGCCACGCACTTATTTCATTCTGCGCCTGCTGCTTGCTCATCAGCGAGGCTTCTACCAACAGAGTGTCGAAGTCCAAATCCAAAACCTTCACCGGAGGGTGGCGAGAGGTTTGGTTTTGTTGAGGCGCGCAAGGTGCGGCCTGCGTTCGTGGCCGGAGGGGCTGGGTCGGCCATGCAATTACCCCTGTCAATAACACGATCGCAATCGCCTCCCAACCGCGCAAATCGACCCAACCGCGGGACTCATTCCGTTCGTCGGCAGGTTTTTGGTTGTCCATAACAGCGGCTTCCTAGCGGATAAGATCGGGCCTTCCGGTTCCAATTGTCGCGACAGGCCCCCAGATGGTTAACACAGCGGGAGGGCCGCGGGTATCCAACCAGCGCTATCGGCTCAATTAGCCGCCGCAACCCCAGCGCGTTCCGCTGAAGCCGCCATAAGGCACCGTAGCTGTTGAAGGCCTCCATAGCCGCTGTAGGAACCGGCCCCAAACCTGCCGGCAAGGTAGTAGTGAGCCCCTGCCTGCCGGCAATCTACCTAAGCACGCGCCGTGCCGATTGCCCAAAGCAGAGATTCATCGAAGAAAAGCCTCTTCTCCACGGGCGAAGTATTGCGATTGTCCCAAATCAAGACGAGACGTGAGACAGGAGAGGGAGGCTATTCATCGATCGGAGGAAACTTCGTTCCGTACACTCCGGAAAGATCGCCGCGGATCCTTTCATAGGCGGCCGTTATCTTTTCTTCGGCGATGACGTCGCCCACCGTCGGCACTCCCCACTTGTTGTGCCAAAGTTGCTCCGCACGTGCCTTTGCATTTTGAGCGTCAACGCCGACAAGCTCCAGCAAGACGGGTTCGACATCTCGCGTATCAATCGCGCGGAGCGCCTTGGCATAGTTTTCCAGTGCGGATGTTGGAATACTTATGATCTCTCCACTATGCTTCGGGCGTCTTGCCGAATCGCGACGACGCGTTGCCTTTGCTTTTGCAACCGCGTTCCAGTAGCTGAGGGTCTTTGCTCCGTTTAGACGGCCACCCATCGCAATACCTGCTCGCGGCTTTGGCAACTCATCAAATGGTCGCGGCAATCCGCGTGCGTCCCGCATCAGTTCGGCGACGTGGCGCGCGGAGATCGCAAAGTTTATGTTCTGAGCATCCGTACGACACCATGTGTTCATGCCCACTACGGTCCCGGCCATGTCGACGAGCGGGCCACCGCTATTGCCGGGGGAGATTGGAGCCGTCGTTTGCACCCAAAACGCATCGAGGTCATAGCCAAGTGCATCAACGTAAGGATCGCGTCCGGTGCTCAGCCGGGATATTTCACGTACTTCGGATCCTCGCCGAATCGCACTCACAATGCCGTTGCTTACTGTGCCCCCAAAACCGCGTGGCGCCCCGAAAGTCAAAACGCTATCGCCCTTTTTTGGCTCATGGTCGGCCAGCGTGATAGGCGTGAGCTTCCGAGAAAGTTGCATTTT
>DASSFG010000918.1:0-5019 GCA_035694685.1 Pirellulales bacterium | reverse complement strand
GTGATCAACGGTTTCGCTGAAAGTCAATTTCGTCGTCGAGCCACCCGCAAACGGATCGGCCGCCGGTTCCTGCGCCTCATCCCCCTTTTTTCCTTCATGTGAGCCGTCAGACGGAGCGTCTGTTTTCGTTGAGGTCGCTTCGTCGTTTTCGCTCTTGGCCGTCTCTGCGTCAGTGGAATCACTCTTCGCTGGTTCGGCATCCTCGTCGTCGGCAAAAGCCAGCAGGTTCTCGTCGCCGGGCAAAAACCGCGATTGGTCGTTAGTACCCGGCGTTTTTTCGTCGCTTGCTTCGTTGGCCGGCGCCTTTTGTTTTTCGTCGGCAGCGGACGAATCTGTCTGCTTTCCGTCGTCTTCCGATGGTTGTTCGTCTTTGGTTCCGGCCTTCTTGCCTGAAGATGTATCCGGCGATTTCTTTTGAGCCGCGTCTTTTTCACTCACCTGGGCGACGGTTTGAACGTCGGTCCACGAAACGTGGTTGAAGGCCAGGCGGTGCTGCGCATCGCTGAACGCCTTTTTAAGTTCCTGCTCGACCCACTCGATGTTGGTCTTGGGGCCGGTGGCGGGCGTTTGCGATTCGTCGATGTCCGACTTCGACGTGATGATCAAGAATCGCTTGCCGACCGGTTCGCCCGTAATGTGAATGTCTTGCACGGTAACATCAGGCAAGTCTTTGACTCGTTCGCGGATGTCGGCCACGTCCTGCGGCTGTTCAAAGAGCGCCTCCACCGACACGCCGCCGGTGAAGTCGATGTCGAGCAGGCCGCGGCCACGCTCGAAAACTCCAACCAGGCCGGCGCCGATCAATAGCAATGAGAGAGCGATGGCCGCGAACCGCTTGCCGATGAAGTCGAAATTGGGGTTCTGCAGCACGTGCAACATCTTCAGTTGCGTGATCCAGCGCTGTTTCTCGGCAACGTCGAACAGCAGACGCGTAAAGGTGATGGCCGTGAACAGGTTCATCACGATGCCCAAGATAAGAGTTACGGCGAACCCCTTCACCTGGTCGGTGCCGATCCAGTAGAGCACGATCGCCGAGATCAGCGTGGTCACGTTGGCGTCGACGATCGTCGTGGTGGCCCGCTCAAAGCCGTTGCGAATGGCCATCCGCAAGGTGGCCCCGCGGGCGAGTTCTTCGCGCATACGCTCATAAATCAGCACGTTTGCGTCGACGGCCATACCGACGGTCAGCGCCAGGCCCGCGAGGCCCGCCAAGGTGAACGCGGCGTGAAACAGAATCATGAACGCGACAATCAAAAGCACGTTCAGGATCAAGGCCAGGTTGGCCACCAGCCCGGCAAAGCGATAGTAAAGCAACATAAACACCACGACCGCCACGGTCGAGACGAGCATGGAAAGCTCGCCCTTGCGAATCGTGTCTTGGCCGAGCGTGGCGCCGGTCTTCAAACTGGTGGTGGGTTCTTTGCGCAGCGTCGTGGGCAGCCTGCCTGCCGTCAGCACGGCGGCCAGTTCCTCGACTTGCTGCTCGGTGAAACTGCCGGTGATCTGGCCGCGATCGCGGATGCGGCTGCGAATCGACGGCGCCGATTGCAGCGTGCCGTCCAGGATGATGGCCAGCAAGCGCTGCAAGTCGGCATGCTGCGGGTCAGGCAAATTGGCGCCCGTAAGCCTGCCGAACAAGCTCGCCCCATAGTCGTTGAACCCGAACGACACCGAGGGTTTGCCGACTTCATCGCGATCGGGGTTGGCGGTCGTGAGGTAGTCGCCCGTCACGTTATATTTATCGATCAGCACCAGCGCCTCGAACTGGCCGTTTTCGGTCTGACGCGTGGCGTAGTGTGGGTTCGGAGCGAGGCGGCCGGCCTCGTCGCTCATCACCGGCACCCAGCGTGCCTCGGGATCGTTCTTATCGGTGTCGTAAACGAGCGACTTGGGCTTCTTAAACCGCGGTTCGCGGGCCAGATCCATCGTTTGCTTGTCATACCGGTCGTCGGCCACGATGCGGAACTCTAGCTGACCCT
Source organism: Pirellulales bacterium (assembly GCA_035694685.1). Classification (GTDB taxonomy): domain Bacteria; phylum Planctomycetota; class Planctomycetia; order Pirellulales; family JAICIG01; genus DASSFG01. The sequence goes on along the minus strand of DASSFG010000918.1, from coordinate 3,040 downwards.
GCTTGCTGACGATGTCGCGCGTGCGCTGCAATTCGGCTTCGTCGGCCTCGGGAATAATGATTTCGATCTCGCGCTCACCATAGGGGCGCACGGTCACTTCTTTGATGCCGCCCGGATTGACGCGCCGGCCCACGGCGGCCACCAGCTTGTCCATCTCCTTGAAGTCTTCCTGCTCGATTTCATAGATCAGGATCACGCCGCCGCTTAAGTCGATGCCCAGCTTGGGCGGCCACTCAAAATAGGTCGCCGCCGAACTTGCCAGGATGGCGAAGAGCACCACCGCCATCCGCGTGAAATGGTCGGGCATGCGCAGCGACTTGCTCAGATAGTTGGCCAGCACGATCGGAATGACGAACACGGCCACCACGATCAACAGCGCGTAGAACATCCGTTTTTCGTCGACCGGCTTGGCCACCGCCACCTTGCCCGCGGGCAAGATGCCCGTTCGATCCACGCCCATCGGATCGGGCACGGTGGGCGTGCCGGTCTCGGCTGGGGCTCGTAACGGGGCGTTTTCAACCTGGGCCGTGGCCTCGGCCACGAACCAGCCGAGAGCCGCGACGGCCAGCGCGGCGAGCACTGCTACCGCCAGCCAGGTCGAAAGTCGACCGGATTGTCCTGCCAACATGGGTTATTTCTCCTTCGTATCCTTGCCGCCTGCCTCGCCGTTGACCACTCGTTGCACGGCACTGAGTGTGATTTTGAGCTTGGTATTGGTCGTTTCATCGACCTTGATCGTGATTTCGTCGGCATCGAGCTGAACGTTAGTGACGATGCCGTAAATGCCCCCGCTGGTGACGATACGGTCGTTCTTTTTCAGGTTCTTGAGCATGTTCTCGCGCGTCTGCTGGTCTTTCTTCATCGCCGGCCGCTGCACGATGAACATGTACAAGAACATCACCGCCACGACGGTGAAGAGCACCATCGGCCCAAAGGGCGTGGACGGTGCGACGTCGTCGGCGGCAAAAAGAAGCAGGTGCAAACAGTCGGATGGCAACGAGGCTCCCCCTCGCATGTGTTGCCCGCTAGGCATGACCTGGGCGACGTACCCGGCAGCCGCGGACGAAACAGAAAAGGCCCGGCGCCGCGAGAGGCACAGGGCCCGATGCGTGTCAGGTGCAGTCAGGTATCATAAAACTAAGCGCCATAACGAGCAAGGGCTGCTTGCGCGTGCCGCTCGCCTGGGACGGCTAGCGCGGCTTGACGAGCGAGATGGTCCCGTCTTCGGGGCTGCTGGCGGTGGCGTAGAGCTTTTTGGGTATGCGGCCGGCAAGATAGGCCAACCGCCCGGCCTCGATGGCGGCCTTCATCGCACGGGCCATGCCCACGGGATCGCGCGCGTGGGCGATGCCCGTGTTCAACAGCACGCCATCGACGCCCAACTCCATTGCCACCGTCACGTCGCTCGCCGTGCCCACGCCGGCATCGACAATCACGGGGTAATCGGGATCGCCTTCCTTGAGATACTCAAGGCAAATGCGGATGTTGTTGGGGTTCAAAATGCCTTGGCCGGAGCCGATCGGGCTGCCCGCCGGCATCACGCTCGTGGCGCCCGCGTCTTTCAGCCGCCGGGCCGTGATCGGGTCGTCGGTGGTATAGCAGAGCACCTGAAAACCTTCGGCCACGAGTTGCCGTGTGGCTTCCAGAGTGGCCACCGGGTCGGGCAAAAGAGTCTTCTTGTCGCCCAGCACTTCGAGTTTGACCCAATCGGCGCCGGGATTGTCGAGGCCGAGGAGGATTTCACGCCCCAGGCGAGCGACGCGCACCGCGTCTTCGGCGGAGAAGCAGCCGGCCGTGTTGGGCAGGAGCACGTAGCGGTTGGTGTCGATGAAGTCGAGCAGGTTGCGACCTTGCGAATCGATGAGCCGCTCGCGCCGCACCGCCACGGTGATGCAGTCGGTGCCCGACGCCTCCAGCGACTCGGCCATCTGGGCATAGTTGGCGTACTTACCCGTGCCGACGATCAATCGGCTATTCAGCAAATGATTGCCAAGCTGGAAAGTATCGGCCGACGTATTGGTAAGTTCAATGCTCATTCGTCATTCATCATTCGGGCTTCGTCATTCTTTCGTCATTCGTCATTCGACATTCGTCATTCGAGCGGTGGGGCTCGCTCCGCTCGTCCCACCCTACCTTAGCCTCCTCCGACCAACGTGACCACTTCCAACCGGTCGCCGGGCGAAAGCGCATGCTCGGCATGCCTGCCGCGCGGCACGAGCTGGAGATTGACTTCGACCGCGACATGTTTCGTCTCGACGTTCAGTTCTTCAAGCAGCCGGGCAATGGTCAGACCGTTAGCCACTTCGCGCGTCGCCCCGTTCACCACAATTTGCATGCACTATTCCTCAACTGCCAACGACACGCGCATGGGCTGAACGTCGAGCAGCACCAGCGGGGCGTGAATCTGCCGTCCGGCGTTGGCATACGCCTGCGACCAGGGTACCGCGTACGCGGCCACCTTGCCGCTGGTCAATTCGGCCACGTAGACTACCGAGTTGCCCGGCTGCACCTGTCCGCCGCCGCGTCGGAAAATGGAGTTGCCGGTAACCATCAGGTACTTGGGGTTTTTGGCCAGGTCCACACCCAGGTCGCGATTGACGTTGGCAGTAAACGATGCAAAAAACTTTCTGGCGATTGGACTCAGCGCCGTGGCCTTCAAGTCGCCGCTGAGAAAGTCCAGGTAAAACAACGCCTCCGTGTCATCATCCAAGGGCCCGGTGGCCAAGGCAAAGTTATCGACCCGATCGGTGGCGACGGCGTGGATGGGCGTTTGCGGCCACATCATGCCGAGGCCCAAACCGATCACCACTCCGCCCGCCAGCCAGACCGCCGAGGAACTAAACAGCCGTGTACGCATCGCCAAACTCCTTTTATGCATCCGTGCCAGCAACCCGTTAGCGCATCGTACCGCGCCGGGCGAGCCGGTGCCAACCCCGAGGTGAGCTAGTGCCGTGTCCAGACTAAGAAATCGGGGTTGGCCATCTGCTAAACCCCAATTTCTTTGCGCCCCGCGAAGATCGGCTCGGTCGTTTAACCGCAG
>DASSFG010000917.1:0-10017 GCA_035694685.1 Pirellulales bacterium | reverse complement strand
GCGCATTTTCGATCTCTTCCAAGGGGCGTTCAAGAGCCTGTTTTTTGGCGGAGCGATTGCACTCATAAGCTGTCACCGCGGCTTTCATTGCGACCCCGGCGCCGAAGGCGTCGGCCGCGCGGCAACCAGCGCCTTCGTAATCTCGTTTGTGATGATCCTCGTGCTCGACCTGCTCTTGGGCATCGTGCTCAACTCCGTTTCGTACTACCTGTGGCCCGAAGGAGCGAAGCTGCTTTAGTTCCCACCACGGAGGGTGCAAATGAAAAAGTCAAAATGCAAAATGGGACTTCGGAGGCGCCCCGGTCGTACGTCCGCGTGCGCCATTTGGCGTTTTGCATTTTTCATTTTGCATTTTGACTTATTCCCGCGGTACCTGCGGGCCGTGCGGCATACAATTTTCGTAGGCCGTTTTGGAAGCGGAACCTTCGCAATACGAATGGCGAAAGAAAAACCTCAGCAACCGCTGGTCGAAACGCAGGGGCTGTCGGTCGACTTCGGCCGCCAGCATGTGCTGCGCGACATCAGTCTCAAGCTCGCCCGCGGGCAAACGCTGGCGGTCATCGGCGAAAGCGGCTGTGGCAAGACGGTGCTCATGAAATCCTTTATCGGACTGGTTACCCCGACTAAAGGCGCCGTGATTTTCGACGGTCGCGATCTGGCCTCGCTCAACGAACGGGAGCTGAACCAGCAGCGGATTCGTTTCGGGTTTGTGTTTCAGCAGGCTGCCCTGTTCGACAGCATGACCGTGTCCCAGAACGTCGCCTTTCCGCTGCGCCAGCACGGCAACCACAGCGCAGAGGAAATTCACGAGGCCGTCGTCAAGCGGTTGGCCGAGGTGGGTTTGCCCGAATCGGCCATGGACAAGAAGCCGGCCGAGCTTTCAGGCGGCATGCGTAAGCGCGTCGGCCTGGCACGTGCGTTGGCCATGAACCCGGAAGTATTGCTCTACGACGAGCCGACGACCGGCCTCGACCCCATCATGAGCGACGTCATCAACGAATTGATCCTGCGGACGCGCGAGCGGACCTCGGTAACGAGCGTGGTGGTCACGCACGACATGACCACCGCCCACAAGGTGGCCGACCGAGTGGTGATGCTCTATCCGCTGGGCCGCCTGAAAGACGACGAATCGCAGATCATCTTCGACGGCTCGCCGCGCCAGCTCGATGAAACCGACGACCCGCGCGTTTCGCAGTTCGTGCGCGGCGAAGCCGGCGAGCGGCTGATGGAGATGCGTGAAGCGGCGACGAGATGAGGAAAGTGAAAAGTGGAAAGTGAAAAGGGGAAAGTGGAAAGTAGGGTGGGAGCAGCGAGCTTGCGAGCGCCGGCCCACCAGTAGGCAAGACAAGGAGACAAGGGGACACGGAGACAAGGAGAATGTGTCGATTCGTCTTCGGCGCGTCGCCTTCGTCATTCATCATTCGGATTTTGTCATTCTTTCGTCATTCGTTATTGGTCATTCGTCATTCCGTTTAACGGTAGCACAAAGCACTGCTCCGAACCCTGAACCCTATTAGAATACTTTTCCAGGCAAGGGATCCGCGATGGACGAACGACGCATGCGATTTCGGGTGGGGGTAGTGGCGCTGGCCACGATCATCGTCGCCGTGACGCTCGTGTTTCTGATAGGCGGGGCACCGTCGCTGTTGCACGTCACCTATCCGCTGTACGTCAAGCTTTCCGAGGCACCAGGCGTGGCCGAGGACACGCCCGTGCGCAAATTCGGCATACGCATTGGCAAGGTGAAAGGCGTGGCCATCGCCCCCGACGATTCGAAGGCCATCGTGGAGGTCGAAATTGAAGACAAGTACAAACTGCGCACCGACGAGTCGTTTCGCGTCAAGACCGGCGTGCTGGGCGACGCCTCGTTGGAAGTAATCGACACCGATCCGGACAAGCTGCCCGATACTTACCTGGCCTCGAATGACGTATTGGAAGGCGAAGTGCGCAGCGACGCGTTGGACGTCGTGGCCAAGCTGGAGGGTGGTCTGGCCGACGCCCTGGCGTCGATCGGCTCAACGAGCAACGAGATCGGCGAATTGGCCAGCCGCGTGAACGACCTGTTGGGCAACAACGAAGAGCAAGTGGTGCGGATCATCGCCAAGCTGGAACAGACGGTCGATCGGCTGTCGAGCGCGGTGGCCAGCACCGACGAGCTGCTCAGCGACCCGGTGCTCAAAGAGAACCTCAAGCGTTCCATTTCCGACTTTCCGGAAGTGCTTACTGATGCCCGTGAGGCCATTGGCGGCTTAAAGACGGCCCTGTCCGGCGTCGACCGCAACCTGGCCAACTTGGAAGGTTTTACTCGTCCACTTGGCGAACGGGGCGGCATGCTGGTGGGCAACATCGAAAGCGCGACCAACAAGCTCGACAAGGTGCTCAGCGACATGCAGACCTTCAGCGCCGGGCTGAACAACACCAACAGTTCGCTGGGCCAGTTGATGAACAGCCCCGACGTTTATCAGCAGCTCAACGAAGCGGCAATGAACATCAACCAGCTTACGCGCGATTTGCGCCCCATTCTGGCCGACGCGCGGATCTTCACCGACAAGCTCGCCCGGCACGGGCTGAACGGCGCACTGAAGCGCGACACGGGCGTCAAGCGCACGCCGACCGAAATGGGGCTCGAATACGTGCCCGCCTCACAGCGGCCTTTTCCGCTGCGCTTCGGGCACGAATAGGTGATGAAGGACGACGGAGAGTGAAAAGTAAAAAGTGGAAAGTAGAAAGCGTCTCCGCACGCGACTCATGCGTATTACCGACACGCTGATGCGTGTCGCTCGCCACAGGCGAGCGGTCGGCGTCAGCCGTCCGGTAGTACCCCGCGGCACGATGGGCGCCGTGCGTCCGCGACGCTCTGTCTCAGTTCTGGCCGCGTGAAGTAATACCGACAGGCCACGAGTTGTCGCCGGCTACTCCGCAAAGCGGGCGACGAAGGCGCTGCGCGTTTCGGGGTTCGACCAATGCTCGTTCAGGCCGCGGCCGCCGAAGCCGCCGTCGACCGTGTAGGCGGGCGACGATTTTTCGACCTGTGCGAGCGGCGGATAAAACACCGATTCGTTGGTGCAAACGCAATCGCACTTCATGATCTTGCGCGTGGTCAAGCGGGCCTCTTTGCCGGCGTCGAGATGAGCTACGCCGGCGGCATGATCGACGTCGATTTTGATCGCCGTGGCTGCTACGCGCACCACGTCGCCCACGACGCGCGGGGCGCGCTTCTTGGCCAGTCCGATCAGCGCCTCGCGCTGGGCCGTGTCGGCACGTTCATCGACCAGGATCACCGACTTGATCTTCTCGGGCGTGACCTCCAGGCCGCCGTCGAAGCCGAGAGTGTCGTTGGCACTGACCGCCATCACGACATTCAGTCCCGAGACGTCAACACCGTCGAAGCTGCCCGATTCGACGTTCCAGGCTAGCAGGGCTTCATGTCCACCCAGGCCTACCTGCGAATTGGCAAAGCATGGCCCGGTGTAAATATCGCAGGTGCGCGACTCCAGGTAATTGCCTCGCAACGTATCCGATTTCGTGCCGGCCTGAGAACGGCCGGAAGCCAGCCAGACCAGGGCACAACCAACCACCAAAACTACCACTAAACTTCGACGCAACATTTTCAAAACCCTCCCACGGGCAGGGACACGGATCGAACCAACTTCAGTTGATTGTACCGCCCCACGGCACGGTCGGGCAACTAGCACTTTACCGCTCCCTAGCCGTAGGTCAGGCTTTCTAGCCTGACGACGGGGTCGGCACGGGATGTGTGCCGCCGCTGCGGACAGTTTCGCGGGATCTGCACCATCTGAGTCAGGCTTGAAAGCCTGACCTACAAGACAGCACTGTCGAAGTAGCTAGCTCACTCCACCGTGACGCTCTTGGCGAGGTTGCGGGGCTTGTCGACGTCGCAGCCGCGCAGCACGGCAATGTGATAAGCGAGCAGTTGCAAGGGAATGGCGGTCACGATCGGCTGCAAGAATTCTTCGGTCGTGGGAATAAGAATGACGTCGTCGGCCAGTTCGGCGGCGCGCGTGCCCGACTCGCAAGTGACGGCGATCACGGGCCCGCCGCGGGCCTTGATCTCTTCCATGTTCGACATCACTTTGTCGTAGACCGGGCCGTTGGGAATCAAGAACACGCTGGGCGTGTTCTCGTCTACCAGGGCGATCGGGCCATGCTTCATTTCCGCCGCGGGGTAGCCCTCCGCATGGATGTAACTGATCTCTTTAAGCTTTAAGGCGCCCTCCAGCGCGGTGGGAAAGTTGTACTGCCGCCCGAGGTAGAGGAAGTTGTTGCACTGATGGTATTTGGCGGCGATCCGCCGCACGTCGTCGTCGGCCGAGAGCGCCTGCCGCAGCAAGTCCGGCAGCGACTGCAGTTGCTCGATCATCTGCATGCCCTGAGCGTAGTTCAGGTGCCGCAGGCGGCCGAAATATAAGGCCAGCATGGCCAGCGCCACGCATTGCGAGGTAAACGCCTTGGTCGAGGCGACGCCAATCTCCGGCCCCGCGTGCAGATAAATGCCGCCGTTGGCCTCCTTGGCGATCGTGCTGCCTACGACGTTACAGATGGCCAAGGTCGGGTGGCCTTGCCGTTTCATCTCGCGTAAGGCGCCCAGCGTGTCGGCCGTTTCGCCGCTTTGAGTGATGGCAAACACGAGGGTGTTGTTGTCGAGCGGCGGATTGCGATACCGCAGTTCGCTGGCATACTCCACCTCGACGGGCAGCCGCGCAAATTGCTCGATCAGGTATTCACCGACCAGCGCCGCGTGCCAGCTCGTGCCGCAGGCCGTAAGCAGCATGCGATTGACCGAGCGAAGTTGTTGTGCCGAGAGGTTCAGCCCGCCGAAGTGGGCCGTGGCGTCGTCGAGGCTCAGCCGGCCGCGCATCGTATTTTGCACGGTTTCCGGCTGCTCGAAAATCTCTTTCAGCATGAAGTGCTCGTAACCCCCGCGATCGACGTCGCCCGGCGCCAGGTCAAGCACTTGCACGTCGTGCGGCACTTCGCCCTGGTCACGGTCGATGACGCGCAGGCCGTCGGCGGTGAGCACGGCCAGCTCGTGGTCGGCCAGGTAAACGATCTTGTCGGTGCGGCCCACCAGTGGCGAAGCGTCGCTGGCAATAAAATTCTCGCCCGTGCCGACGCCCACCACTAACGGGCTGCCAAGCCGCGCGGCGAACAGCACCTCGGGGTAATCACGGAAGACGATGCCCAAACCGTACGTGCCGCGCAACTTCGAGAGCGCCTTGGTGACCGCGGCGACGAGCGGAGCATAGTTCCGCGCGGCCATTTCCGCGGGATCAAAGGGCGCGCCCTCTTCATAAAGCCGCTCGAAACAATGAGCGACGAGGTGGGCGATGACTTCGCTATCCGTGGCCGAACGGAAACGATAGCCCTGGCTTTCGAGTCCTTCTTTGAGCGGCAGGTAGTTCTCGATGACGCCGTTGTGAACGACGGCCACCACGTCGTTGCCGCCGATGTGCGGATGGGCGTTTTCATCGGTGGCGGCGCCGTGCGTGGCCCAGCGCGTGTGGCCCAGGCCGATCCGACCGACGAGCGGCGTATCGGCCAACCGGCTGGCCAGCCGATCGAGGCGGCCGGCGGCTTTGACCACCGCCATCTTCTTTTCGGGCGTAATGGTGACGATGCCCGAACTGTCGTAGCCGCGATATTCCAGCCGCCGCAATCCGGGCAGCAGAAACTCGGCCGCTTGCCGCGGCCCGACGTAACCAACGATTCCACACACGGCAGCCTCCTTGCTTCAGAGGGTTCAGGGTTCAGGGTTCAGTGACGCGCAAGCGGACTCTCTCGTTTAACCGCAGGGCCAGCGGCCCGCGCGTAGGGTCGTGATCGCGCGGGCCGCTGGCCCTGCGGCTAAACGAGCCACCACCTTTGAAGTTCTAACCCATCAACTTAATCCCTAACTCCACGGCCCGCTAACGTATCAAATTGGCCGCAATCGGCCTAGAGACATCACCCCCCCCGAGAAACGAGAAGTTTTTGCTTGCTCTCAATTTCGGGCTGGTTACACTTACCCCAATGTGGGCGCACTGGCGCCAAAGTTGGGACGTAGCTTTGGCCCTCTCGATCGGGGACGAACTATTCCAACGTTGGAGTGCCTGCGATGGCATTGTTTCGCGCGTGGTTGCGTCGGCTCGCTTCGTCTTGGACCGCTTCTAGCCAGCCGTCAGTTCGCCTACGGCGAGGCCGCCGCGGCGGCCAGTGGTTCTCTCGCGGCCGCGGCCCCAAGCGTCTGCGTGCCCGCGATCTGTATCGCCTAACGGACGCCAAGCTCTTCGAGCGGCTCGAGCCGATCGTGCTTCTGGCCACCGATTCTTGGACCGGCATTGCCGGTGATGGCCTCTGGACCACGCCCGGCAACTGGAGCACCAACGCCGTACCCACGTCAAGTGACGACGCAGTCATCAGCGGCAATTATGCCATCACGTTTAACTCGGGCACACAATCGCTCGCCGCGCATTCGATCGCGCTCAGCAGCGGCGCGTCGCTCACCTACAATTCGCCCAACACCGCGACGGTCGGCACGTCGGTTACGCTGGGGTCGGGCACGACAGTGACCGTCGACGCCGGGGCCTTTACGTCCGCCAACTTCGTCGACAATGGCACCCTCGTCTTCAATCTCTCTGGTGCCGTCAACTTAGCCGAACCGGTCAGCGGCACGGGCTCGCTCACGCTCACGAGCACGTCGAACGCGGTCACCCAAAACGCAGCCATCACCGTCTCGACCCTCAACGTCAATGCGGCCACCGGCATCACACTGAACAATGCCAGCAACGCGGTGAGCACGCTCAACGCTTCGAATAGCGGCAGCGGAAACATCGCGCTGACGAATGCAGCCGCCCTGACCGTGGGTGGCATTAGTCAAACCGGCTCCGGCACGATAACGTTGGCCAATACCGGCGCCGTAACCATCGGAGGTGCCGTCACCAGCACCGGCAGCGGTGCGATTTCGCTCACCGCCGCCGGCACAGACGTAGCCATGAACGTCAACGCCAACGTCTCCGGCGCCAACGCCCCGCTCACCCTCTACGCCACCGGCAATCTCAACGTCAACAGCGGCGCGCAAATCAATAGCGGGGCGGCAAACTTGACAATCGGCGCCGACATGACGCCTGCGGGCAGCGGAGACAACGGCACGGGCACCCTCTCGATCAACGGCACGGCCCAGCTCTACGGGGCGACGATGACGCTGCGCGGAGCCGACGAGAACGTCGCCAGCACGGCCACCGTCGGCAGTGCCACGGCGGCCACGACACCAGGCGGAGTGAGCACGTTTGCCACGACGACCGGCCAGCCCGACTCGATTGTTTTCGACTCGCAGGGGAACCTCTACGCCGCCATCCAGAGCAGCAGCAACATTTATAAAATCACGCCGACGGGCGTCGTTTCGCTGTTCGCGGTCACCGGCCAAAGCAACAACCAAGGCATCGCCATTGACGCTGCGGGCAACCTCTACGTCTCGGAGATCGGCAATGCTCCCAACTACAACATCACCAAAATCACGCCCAGCGGCGTCGTTTCAACCTTTAACAGCAGCGCGCTGTTGAGCTTCCCAGAAGGTCTGGCCGTCGATTCCAGCGGCAACGTTTACGTGGCGAATTACACGGGCAAAAACGTGCTCAAGATCTCGCCCGACGGCTCAACCGTGAGTACGTTTGCCGATTTCAGCGGCTCTTCCTTTGAACCGACAGGGCTGGCGTTTGATGCTTCAGGCAACCTTTACGTCGACAGTTATGCCGCGAACGGCCCCATTTATAAAGTGACGCCGGGGGGCACCATTTCCACCTTTGCCAGCACGCCCTTTGAGACGCCTTACTACCTGGCGTTCGACTCCGCGGGCAATCTCTACGTGCCCAACCGCTCGGGCACTCCTTACGGAAACACCGTCACCAAGGTCACGCCCTCGGGAACGGCTTCGACCTACATCAGTAGCACGCAGGGGCTCAATAACCCGGCCGGAGTGGCCGTCGATTCGGCGGGCAATCTCTACATCGCCAATCTCGTCGCCGATACCATCAGCGAGACGTTTCCCAGCTATCCCGCCACGTCTCAGGTTACGATCCAGTCGTCCGTCGAATCGAGACCGATGCAGATTGGCGGCAGCAACAATTCCGCCGTCAGCGGCATTAACCTGACCAGCGCCGAGCTGAGCCGCATTGTTACCGCAGCCAGCGGTGCGATTACCTTTGGCGACGCCAGCCAGACGGGCAACATCACATTCACGACCGCCAATCCGGCGACCACGCCCGGTGCGGGCGTCTCTGTAAATCAATCGGGCACTGGCCAGATCATCCTCGATGACGGCTCGGGCAGCGCCGCCGCACTAACTGCCGGTGGAGGCGCGGTCACTCTAAATGCCGGCAGCGGCGGCATTGTCGAGCTCTCGACCGACAAAACCGGAATTGCGGATTTCGCCAGTGCGAGTTCCGTCGCACTGGCCGGCGGCGCTCTGGGCTCCTCGAGTAAACCGCTCCAGTTCGCGGCCACGAACCTGACGACCAACACTTCGGCCAGCAACTCGAGCCAATTCATCAGCGCACTGGCACCCGTAGCTTCGAACGGGCTCAACGCGGGCAGCGGCACCGTGACGTTGGTCTCCGGTATGTTGACGGGCACGGGAACCATCACTGGCAATTTATCCAACGCCGGAACCGTCAATCCCGGAACCGTCGGCGGCGCAGGAACCCTCAACGTCACCGGCAACTATACGCAGACGTCCACGGGAACGCTCGCCGTCGATATCGGTGGCACCACCGTGGGAACGCAATACGACCGCCTGGCAATCGGCGGCACGGCCAGCATGAGCGGCAGTTTCAACAGTCGGCTGGTGAACGGGTTTTCGCCTTCCGGCGGACAAAGCTTCACTCCCCTTACCTACGGTTCTTTCTCAGGGGGCTATTCCGCGAACAGCGTGTATATCCAGAGCGTGGTCGGGACGGCAGTGCTACCAGCGAACCCAGTCCTCGGCGCAACCAGCATGACCATCAGCGCGCAGACGACGGGCACCGATTACTGGACCGGCAATGCCCACGACGGGCTGTGGGCGACCGCCGGCAACTGGAGCCACGGTACGCCGACGGGCGGCACGCAGCAGGTGCCGGTGGCGACTGACGACGTGGTCATCGGCTCCGGGTTTTCGACCATCAGCCTTCCCACGCAAGCTTCGACAACGGTGAATAGCGTGACCGCGTCGTCGCCCTTGAGCCTGCCGAATGCCGCCAAGCTGTTCTTAAGCGCGCCTTCGTCTTTCTCGGATGTGTCGATTTCTACCGGCACCCTGACCGACAGTTCAAACATGAGCGTCTCGGGCGCGCTAACCTGGACGAGCGGCACCATTGGCGGCACAGGGACGCTTACCGTCGGAACCAGCGGCACGATCAGTCTGAGCACGAACGGAACGATGGACCTCAACACACAGCTCGTCAATCAAGGCACGGCGACGATATCCGCCTCTGCCTCCCTTAGCACAACCGGGGGCGGGTTGTTCACCAACCAAGGAACCGTCAATGCCGCAAGCGGCCCTATTATTTCCACGAACTTTGACAACCAGGCGACTGGAATCGTGAATGTGACGCAAGGCGCTACGTTCTCAGGGGCGTTTACAACCAATGAAGGTACCGTAAACGCCACTTCAGGCACGCTTTGGTTGGAAGGGAGCAGCACCACCAGCGGCACGTTCAGCGTGAGTGCCTCTGCCACCGTGGAGCTGTTCGGTACGAACGCCGTCTTTACCGCAGCGTCAGCAATTACCGGCGCCGGCACACTAGACATTAATACCAACGGTGCCAGCGACAGCTTGGCTGGCTCAGTCAGCATTGCTTCGGTTGTGGCGGCTGTGGGAACAGTGACGATCGACGGCACGTATAACGTGTCGGGAAGCACCAGCAACAGCGGAGCAAACCTGACATTCAATCCGGACGCCACACTGACCAGCTTGGGAAGTGCGCTGAACATCAGCAACGGCACCACCACCATCAACACCAGCCAGACCGCCGGCATAGCAAC
>DASSFG010000916.1:0-4508 GCA_035694685.1 Pirellulales bacterium | reverse complement strand
TTGGCCTGCCAGTCTTGCACCCAGTACGCCAGGCCGCTGGGATCGGTGCCTCGGCCGAGGTACTGCTGGTAGAACTCGGTCACCAGCGGATTGAGGCGTTCGGTGCTGTTGAAGATGCCTTTGGCGACGGCGTCGAGCGATTGGCCGGCCGCGAGTTGCCCGGCCCAATACGTCAGCCCGTCGTCTTCGGCCGGACGGTGCAGCACCTGTTGATAGAGCTTGTCGACCAGACTGGCGTGGTACGACAGCAGGGTGACCGTCACGGTCTGACTTTCGAGGCCGTTTTCACCGGCCTGATAGGTGAAGCGATCGCTGCCTTGGAAGCTGGCGTCGGGCGTATACGTGAACGAGCCATCCGGGTTCAACGTCAACGTGCCATGCGACGTAGTCGAGATAAGGCTGGCCGTCAGTGGCTGGCCGTCGGCCGAAACGTCGTTGGCCAGCACGCCCGTACTCGCGGACACCTGGTAGGGGCCCGTCGGGCCGAGCACAAAGGTATCGCCCGTGGCCGTGGGCGGCACACTCTCCGCCGTGGTCGTGGTCCCGTCGAGCGTGCCCGGATTGGCCACGCTGACCAAGGGCGCCGATCCAGCGACGAATGACAACGTCTCCGTGACATGGCTGGTGTGAAGTTGGCTGTAACCTTGAGCGTCGTATGACGTGTTCGTCACGGTGACGGTGTACGTGCCGTTGCCAGACAGCACATCGCGGCTCAGCACTCGGCTTTGCTGCGACGTGACGTGGCCGAGAAAGTTCACCTGGTGAGCTGTGTCGATGTACGCGTCGTCTGCGTCGGGCTCGTTGTGGAAATACTTGGAATCGTTCTCCGTGCCCGAGAAGATAAAGCCGGTGACTCCATCGACCGCCGGACCGACGTGTCCCGTGACCGGCACCGCCACGTGAGAGCCGTCGTTGGGCGTGAACGTGCCGGTTACCATGGCGCCCGATTGTGCGGTGACGTCGAGATCGCCAGTGATTTGCTGGTTGGCGTCGGTCAAGGTGAACTCCTTGCCCGCCAGCGAGACCCCGACGCCGGTGGTCCCGACGTTGAAGCTGAAGGCGCCCGATTGACCTGGCACACAGCTTACGACGATGGCATAGGTATCCAATTCGTTCGCCTGAAAATCAACGTAGCCCTGGTCCGAGTATGCGATGGGGGCGCCGCCCTCGGTCAGGTCCAAGATCAGGTACCTTTGTGGGACACCTCCGGTTTCCATAACCGATATGGGCTGGTGAAACGGCGAGGTGGCGGCCTCGAACTCATAGGCCGCGTAGTCGCCCGTCTGAAGGGTGCCGCTGAGCGATGCGCTTTCTCCGATTTCTACGGGCTGAACGCTGGGAGTATCGCTGTAAAAGCCCGGGTCGACCAGGTTTTCGGTCCGCCCCTCGAAATTCCGCCCCTGGTCAACCACGCCGACCTGACTGGTGGCCGGACGGGCGCCCAGCACCGTCTCCAAATAGGTGAAGGAATCCTGCGTGCTGATGGTGTCTCCCTCATAGTCGGGCGCGAAACCGGGAGTCGGCTTGATCGATTTGCCGTCGTTGTTCGCGATCGTCACGTTGAAATCGGTGTTGCTGAAGAAGTCGTTTGGGCTGTCATAGCTCATGACGTCGGGCGGCAGATCGTTGCTGAACGTAACGGGGTTGAATGGGCCGCTGGTATCGCCGTTCGTGTAGTCCAATTTGCCATCCGTGCGCACGTGTGCCAGACCGAAAGTGTGGCCGGCTTCATGAGCGATCCCGGCGGCAGTCGTCTTATCGGCCGTTACCTGGATCAAATCGCTCGTGTCAGGACAGACAAAGGCGACGTCGTGGTTGTAATCGCTATTCAGGATGTGGCTTGTGGCCCCATTCGGATTCGACGAACAGGGGTAGTCCATGCACGCAGTGGGCGTAAAGTCGTAATTATTGAAGGTCGTGTTGACGAAGATGGTGGTGGCGCCGGGTTGCTCCGAAACCGTTCCATTTCCTGAAATCTGAAGCACGCGTACGTCGAAGGGGGCGAAAACCTCCGACGTGCGGTACAGAATGTCTTGGATCGTTACGGTGTCTGCCTGAAACGGCGCGACGTCCTGGTTGTGGCCATCCTTGTCTTTGTTGTAGGGGCAGTCGCTCCAGCCGTCGAAGTTGAGGTAGATGGTCGTGGGACCGGAGGGGAGCGGTAATGTGCCCTGTTGCTGTTGTTGCTGGGCCAATTCGGTCATCGAGGTCGGCTCGAGAGGTCCTGGGTTCGCGACGAGCGCCGGGGGTGCGACGGGAGAAATCGAAAACAGCTCGCGGTTTTCCAGCGGCTCGAGCGACAGGCGGCTTTTCCGCAAAGAAGAACGTTGCGTGCCAGTTCGACGCGTAATCTTGCGGCCGGTGTTCCAAGGCTTGAAGTAGCTCATGATCTGCTCCTCTCAGAATAGGTGGTGGCGATGGGAACCGAAGACGGCGCTCAGTCCTAGGCGGTTTGCCCGCAGGTCCGTGCGATCTATTGCCATCTACCGCGAGGCCGGTGGGTTGTGACAGGAATGTCTGGATTTGGCGCCGGGCGGTTTGATCATGGCAGGGCTGGCCTGCGCAAAATCCACGTCATCGACGCTCGTGGGTTTGCGCGAATTCTGTTCCGGCGTGGGATGTCCTAGCCGCATAGCGGCGAAAGGCTGTAGCCTGGGGCGCCAGCCCCAGGATTTCCCACACACAGCACGAAAAGCCCCGCCAGGGGCGACAGGATCCCGACCGTCAAACCCCTGCCGCCCCTGACGGGGCTGAAACGGGGCGTTCTGGATCCGAAGTCCTGGGGCTTGCGCCCCAGGCTACAACATGCCGCCACTACGCGGCTATAACGAACCGCGCGCGGAACAAAACCCGCATCAAGGGTCGCATTGCGAAGCTGGATTTTGCGCAGGCCAGGGCGGGTCTACACCTTCCTGTCGCAAGCCGGTATATAGAAACAACGGTCAAGGTAATCCTGCTGCCACCGCTCGCCTGCCATGCTTCGCAACCACCGTCTTTTTTTGCGGGAGTACCTGCGTCACTTTCACCATACCGGGTCGATCGCCCCCAGTAGCCGGTGGCTGGGCGCCGCCTTGGCCCGTCACGTGTCCGATGGAAGCGGCGCCCGGCGCATTCTGGAAGTCGGGCCAGGCACGGGGGCCGTCACGAGGCACATTGTGGCGAAGCTGGGTACGAACGACCGGTTCGACCTCGTCGAGCTCAATCCGGCCTTTGTCGAATGCCTGCGCCGCCGGTTCGATGACGAACCGCACTTTGCCCGCGTGGCCGATCGCGTGCGCGTCATTAACTGCCCGGTGGAAGAGCTGCCCTGCGATCGGCCTTACGACGCCATTGTGTCCGGCCTGCCGCTCAACAATTTTTCCGTCAGCGACGTGCGGCGGATTCTCGAAACGTTTGGCACGCTGATGTCGCCCACGGCGACGCTCTCTTTTTTTGAATACGTCGCCATCCGGCCGGCCCGGGCGATGGTCAGCGGCCGGCAAGAGCGTGAGCGGCTGCGGGGTATCGGTCAGGCCCTGCAGGAGGTGCTCGACGGCCGCGAATTCTCCCGTGAGTGCGTCTGGCCCAACCTTCCTCCCGCCTGGGTACACCACGTCCGATCTTGGCACAAAGCGAGCGGCGGACCACAATAGTGTCATGCCCCGTTTTCATTTAGTTCGCGTCGGCGCCTTGAGCCAGGTGGGCCGCTTTAGCTCGCTGGACGCCACGCGATTTCCCCGCGGCTCGCGGGTCATCGTGCGTACCGCTCGAGGGCTGGAAGTGGGCGAGGTGCTCGCGCCGCCGGCCATCGACAGCAACGCCCAGGCAGACGGTTCAATTCTGCGCGGGATGACCGTCGAAGACCAACTGCTTGACGCGCGGCTAGGGCGCCGCCGGCAAGAGGCATTCGACGCCTGCCGTCGCCGGCTCGAAGAGCTCGATCTCGACGCGGCACTGGTCGACGTCGAGCACCTCTTTGACGGACGGACGCTGATCTTCTACTTTCTCGGGCATCAGCCACCGGAGCTACAGGCGGTGACGGCCGACCTCGCAGCCATTTACGACGCCGCGGCCCAAATCGGCTCGTTTGCCGAGCTGTTGGCGCACGGTTGCGGACCAGGTTGCGGCACCGAGCAAGCATCCGGTGAAGGCTGCGGCAGTTGTTCGACCGGCTGCACCGTCGCCGGGCTGTGCTCCACGCGAAAGTAGCCGGTTTGTCGAAACGTGCTCATAGGCTTTCCCGCCGACGTACAATGCGCATAAGATGACGGACCTCGAGCAACCACCCGATGAAAACCCGTATCGCACACCGACGGCCGATGACGATCCGAATCGCGCCGCCGCGGCGGCCAAGTCGCTGTCGAGCTGGAAAATCGTTCGTCAGCTCGCCGGTTGGGGCTTGCTGTTGATCGGACTGGCGGGCTTGATCTTGCCGATTCTGCCCGGCTGGTTTTTTATCGCTTGGGGCGTCGTTACTTTGGCGCCCGACGTGCCGTTCTTCGGGCGTCTTCTCGACCGCGTTGCCCATC
>DASSFG010000915.1:0-13130 GCA_035694685.1 Pirellulales bacterium | reverse complement strand
GGCGGGCGTCAGGCGCGCGTGGAGCAACCTTGAAACTGTGACCGTCCGGGTCGAGGTGAATTCGCCCATCGACGATCTGCAAGCGACAGTCGGACGTCAACGGTATGGTGTTGCCGACCGGGAAAACTGCCGGGGCGGAGTTTGCCAACAATTGGTAGCTGCTTCGCAGGCAGTCGTCAGTCGCGGGAGTGCGACAGGCTGCATCGAAGAGGAGCATCCCTCGCGAAGCATCCGCTTCCACGCTCAGCGACCAGTGACTGCGACCCGCGCGACCTATCAATAGCGCCACCCGACTGTTTGCTCCTCGGTGTTCGACGTGCAAGTCTTGCAACGGCGGACTCGCCGGCCAATCGTCGTCGGCTGTGCCTTCGACCGAGCCGAGCAAACGAAGCGGTTCTTTTCCCGCGAAAACGAGGACCTCGTGCCGATAGCGGTCTGTTTCGCGAACGAAATCGATGCACAGTTCGCCGGCGGCGAGCCGGATGGATTCGCTCACGACCTTGCCCGTCTGTCAAATGCGTCAATCAAACCACTCGTCCTCAGCGTCGAACTTGGGCAACACGAAAATCAGCACCTTCATGCGGCCGATCGCGCGGTGCCGCACCCCGGGCCGAATCATGATCGCCATGCCCGGCCGCACGGCCACGCGCTTTCCGTCGAGCTCCATCTCGGCGTCCGCTTCACATTCCAGAAAATAATACGTCTCGGTCAGTCGGCGATGATAGTGTGTTTTAGCGTCGCTGGAAATCTCCGTGCGATGGATCGTCGCCGGAAAGTCGGCGACGTCGGCAAATGCCCGCCGCGCCGTGCCGCACGGGCAAGGCACGCCCGGCACTTCGGCGAAGTCGACGATTTCATAGCCGCCTCGTTCGCCTTCCGCTGAAGACGTCGCCTTCGCCATCATCCCACCTTGCGCACCACGCCCACGACCACTCCAAGTACGCGGGCTTCATGGACGTAGATCGGCTTCATCGACGAATTGGCCGGTTGCAGGCGAATCCGCTTGCCTTCAGGATACCAGCGCTTCAGCGTCGCCTGGCTGTCGTTATCCGTCAAGGCGACAACCGTCTGGCCGCGCTGGGCGGTTTGCTGCCGCTTGACGACCACGAAGTCGCCGTCGGCAATCTGGTCTTCAATCATCGAGTCGCCCTTGACCTTCAGCACGAACATCGAATCGTCGCCGAACATGTCGCCGAAGTCGATGCGCTCTTTCTGTTCGACGGCTTCGTGCATCACGCCGGCGGCAATCTGGCCGACGAGCGGCAAGCCGCGATTGCTGGCGTGTTCGGTGGTGAGCATGATGGCCCGCGACATATTGGGTTCGCGCACGATCAGGCCCTTCTTTTCCAGGGCCTTCAAATGGCACATGACCCCGTTGGGCGAGCTGATATTGAAATGGCCGCCGATCTCGCGCACGGTCGGTCCATAGCCGCGATTGCGGATGAGCTCTCGGATGAATTCGTAGACTTCCTTTTGACGTTCGGTCAGATGGTCGGTATAGGTCACGTTTCGCTACTCCTGTGTTATTCCCTTCGGTACGCCCGGGAAAAGTCCTCGGGCCACGACTAAGTATAATATACTGCTGTACATAGTCAAGCACGCATGTACACCTTTTCTTATCTCTTGGCCGGGTAGGGAGTTACGTCGCCGGATGTTCACTGGCCGCCGGGACATTTTGATGGGGCGAGATGCGACAGCCCGCGCTCTTTTGGACGCGACTCGATGGCCAGCCTTTGGAGTGCGGCGATTCATCGCCGCTTTCGTCGGTCGCGTAGCGACCTTTCGTCGTGCGGTTCTTGGGCGCCGATCAACCGCACCAAAGAAAGCGGCTCCGCCGCAAGCCAAAGCGGCGATAAATCGCCGCACTCCAAAGGGGCCACGATCAGCGAGGCCCGTTTTCAACCGGCCGCCCAGAGCTGGCTGTGGTGGCTGCGCTGGTGAAGATACAGGCCGTAGGCTTCGTCGAAACCGCGGGCACGGAAGGAGAAGAGCGTGGAAATCGAAATGGCCGCGGCGCCGAGGATCCAATCGGCGTGCCCGAGACAGATCGCCGCGCCCCAGATAAAAAGGAAGAACAGCGAAGTGACGACCACGTCGGCCAGCGTCGGAAACCTGGGTTCACGGCCCCAATCAAGAAAGGCTTCCCGCCGCCGTTGCCAATCGAGGTCGAGGCGGATGAGAGCATTCATCTCGACGCTTTTCGATCGATCTGCCATCGCTTTTCTTCGCCCGGCAAAGTTTTCCTTTTGGGTCCATTAAAACAGATAGGTCACAGTCCGCCCGATGTCAAATTCACCTGGTAGCAACGCGACACATACCCAGGCGGTGACGATGGTCAGGGGGCCGGCGGCGGGCAAGGCCGCCGCCGGTCAAGGTGTCGCATCGCAACCGGGCTCTTCTCTTTTCTTCCTTACGACGTTCACCCTCACGTCGGCGGCCGACGTGCGCGCACTCGCCGAGAAGATCGATTTCGGCAAGGTAACTAAGATTGACGAGCGCGGACGCCGGATCGTCGTTCGGGCAGACGTGTCGAAGCTTTCTGAACCGCTGCCGCAGGAGATGCCGCCGTGGGATAACCCTGCTTTGCCATCGACAACGCGCTGACGATTAACTTCAAAGATTACACTCCCGCACGGTGCGGTTCGAGATCTTCCAGCCCCAATCGCTTCATCTTCTTGTAGAGCGTGGTGCGGTTGATGCCCAAAGCATCGGCGGTGGCGTTGCGGTTCCAGCCGTTGCCTTCGAGCACCTCCAGGATGATCTGACGTTCGGGATTGGCCAGCGCCTGCTTGAGAGTGCGAGCGCCCACCGGTTCCAGGTTGACGCCGCGGGCGGCCATCAACGCGGCCGGCAGGTCGCCCAGGCCCACCACGTCGGACTTGCCGAGCAACACGGCGCGTTCGATGACGTTTTGCAGCTCGCGCACGTTGCCGGGCCAGCGGTAGCGCTCCATGGCCGCGATCGCATCGTCGCTGAACCGCTGCACTTTTTTGCCGCTCTGCTCACACACGAGTCGGAGAAAATGCTGGGCCAGCATCGGTATGTCCGACACGCGGTCGCGGAGGCTGGGCAGCTCGATGTTGATGACGTTCACCCGGTAATAGAGGTCTTGCCGGAACCTGCCCTGCTCAACCAGTTCTTCGAGTTTCTCGTTGGTTGCCAGGATGACGCGCGAGTCGACCTTGAACGTCTTGGCGCCGCCGACCTGTTCGAACTCGAACTCTTGCAGCACGCGCAGCAGCTTCACTTGCAGGCTGGGGCTGGCGGTGCCGATTTCATCGAGGAAAATCGTGCCCTCGTCGGCCT
The DNA here is from genome assembly GCA_035694685.1 of Pirellulales bacterium. GTDB lineage: Bacteria > Planctomycetota > Planctomycetia > Pirellulales > JAICIG01 > DASSFG01. Next base: position 9,824 of record DASSFG010000915.1, on the reverse strand, counting down.
GCATGAATTTGCCGAGCTTGTCGTAATTGGCCCCCGTAAACGAGCCGGCCACGTGGCCGAAAAGCTCGCTTTCCAACAGCGTTTCGGGCAACGCGCCACAGGCAATTTCGACGAACGGCCCTTCGCGGCGGGCACTGCGCCGGTGAATGGCCCGCGCGATGAGCGATTTGCCGGTGCCGCTTTCGCCGGTGATCAGCACCGTCGCCCGCGTGTCGGCAATGCTCTCGACAATTTCAAACACCTTACGCATCCGCGGATCCTGGCCGACGACGTTTTCCATGCCGAGCCGCCGGTCGAGCTGCGCCTTGAGCTGCTTGTTTTCCTCGATCACTTTTCGCTGGTTGAAGGCCCGCTCGATCGACATCTGCAGCTCTTCGTCGATCAAGGGCTTGGTAAGCAGGTCGAAAGCCCCGGCTCGTATCGCATCGATGGCCGTTTCGACCGTGCCGTAACCGGTCATCAAGATCACGATCGCCTGCGGCTTGTGGCGGCGGCAGTGTGCCAGCACGTCGAAGCCGTCGCCCTCGCCGAGGCGGACGTCAGACAGCACCAGGTCGTACGTCTTTTTGTCGACGGCCTGAATGGCCGCAGGGCAGCTATTGGCGGTGTCGACCAGGTAGCCCTGCTCGCGCAGCCAGTCGGCCATCGATTCCAGCAGGTGGCGATCGTCGTCAACGAGGAGAATCGAGTGCCGTTTCATTACTTCTCTGCAAGGCGAAGGCGTGGCGCGAGGCGCCCAAAAATCGGGTTCCTGAGTTATTTAGGTCACGTCCGCCCACCGGTCAACGCGCGAGAGGGAGAGAAATATCCCCTGTAACGATTGCTCGCAGCAAGCGCGGCAGCTATTCTTATAAACAGAGTGCCGGGTATTCAAACAGAAACGAGTTCAACAGATACGTCAAATTTGACGGGAGATTTTTGACATGGCCATCAAAGTCGTGGTTGTGGACGATCACGAAGTGGTTCGCACGGGCATCGTCAGCCTGTTCGAGGGGAGTGACGTCAAGGTGGTCGGACAGGCGGCGAGCGGCGCCCAGGCGGTGAAAGTCGTCAAGGACAAAAAGCCCGACGTCGTGCTGCTCGACATTCGCATGAACGATGGCGACGGCTTGACGGCCCTGGAGGAGCTGCGCCACGCCGTGCCAAACTGCCGCGTGGTGATGCTTTCGACTTTCGACAACCCAACCTATATCGCTCGGGCAAACGCCATGGGCGCGAGCGACTATCTGCTGAAGGGTTCCAGCCGCGACGAGTTACTCGGTGCGATTCGCGCCGTGGCCTCGGGCGATGCCCCGTCGAGCTTTGGCGAAATGCGCCGTGTGGCCGGCGCCATGGCCACGCGTCAGAAACAGGAAGACGTGGTAGAAGTGCCGCTGACGCAACGCGAAACGCAAGTCTTGCGGCACCTGGCTCTCGGCCTGAGCAACAAGGAGATCGGCCGTTCGCTCTCAATCAGCATCGAAACGGTCAAAGAGCACGTGCAGCATCTGCTGCGAAAGATCGAAGCCACCGATCGCACCCAGGCCGCGGTCTGGGCCGTGCGCAAGGGATTGGTATAGAGTGCCCTTCATGAAACCGTGGTCCGTGATTCTCGTTGCAATGCTATCGCTGGTCGCTGGCTGGGTGGTTTACGCACAGGCGCCGAAAGGGCGGACATCGTCCGGCAAGCCGCCGGCCAAGATAGACGCCGCGCCCAACGACGCGGCCCCATTCATGCGCCTCAAGCTGGAGCACTCGCAGAAACTGCTGGAAGGCGTGGTGCTCGAAGATTTCCCCGCCATCAAGCAACATGCTCAGAAATTGGCGGCGCTCAGCTTGGATGAGAATTGGCAAATTTTGCAAACGCGCGAGTATCGCGACTATACGCAGGATTTTCAGCAGATCGCCAGCCGGCTTTCGAAAGCGGCGGATGAAAAGAACCTCGACGGCGCCGCTCTCGGCTACGTGCAAATGACGCTGGTTTGCGTCAACTGTCATAAGCACGTTCGGGACGGACGGCAATAGAAACGCGGATTATTCATCGGCCTACGCCGCCCTGCAGCGTAGGTTTTGATGTTGCGCGTTTGCCGCGGAGCGGCAAAGGAGTGTAGCCGCGGGTGCAAACCCGCGGAAAACGTGGAAAAAAACCGGACGAAGCCGCGGAGCGGCGACGTAGTGCCAACCGTCGTCCGTCCGCCGCCGCTCCGCGGCTTTGCCAGCGCACGTCACACTGTACCGCGGGCTTCGCCCACGGCTACATTCCGAGCGCCGCTCCGCGGCGGGGATCGAAATGCGCAGCATCAAAAAGCGTATGCGAGGATGGCAAGCGACCTACCTCGCTTAAGCTTCGCGTTAATGTGGCGCGCTCTGCGCACCGCGGCCGGGGCCGATGAATAATCCAGGCTAAGGCAGTTCAGCGACGTCGGCGAAGTGAATTAGCTCACGCCCAGGGTGAACGCCTAGGCGATTACCGTCGCCGACGACGTGTCGAACCGTTGGGCAGGGGATTGATGCCGACGACAAGCAGCAGATCGACCGTTTCGATCACGTCGTCTGGCCGGCTGACCGCAATCGTACGACCGCTTACGGAGCGAGACATCAACTCCGGATGTTCGACCGTCAAGGTGCGGCCATCGGCCAAATGGAGCTCGAACGGTCGAAAAGGACGCTTCTCGTACAAGTCGCGAATCTGTTCGATCGTCATGAAACCAATTTAGCTCGATCGCGATGACGATTCAATCGAGGAGCGAGCCCGGTTGCACCGAGAGTGCCGCAGCGACGTTGGTTGGCCGGAGCCGTCCTGTTTTCCGTGGGGCGGCCTTTCCCAGGCCGTCGTGTTTTCCCGTCTCGCGTCCGCGGGAAGATTCGGAACACTAATCAACGCTGATGCACGCTAATCGGACTTCGGGTCTCCGGCCTTGTATTAGCGAAGATCAGTGCGGATTAGTGTTCCTAGTTTCTTGACGACAGATGGAACAGAAAGCAACAAAGGAAACGAAGGCGGCAAGAGTTTGCCCGGCACGTCTTTCCTTCGTTCTCTTCGTTTGCGTCCGTTCAAATCTCGTGTCGACGCCGGGTCAACGTCGTCGCATCATAACTTCTTCTTGGTGTCTTGGATGGTGGGCTCTCTGGCGGGCAGCTGGTTCGGGCGTTCCTCATGTGCGGACAACCTGGTATTCGTGCGTCGGCGCAAGCCGATTCGCATAGATCCGAGGCCCGTTCGGTGGAAGAACGTACTCAATCAACGGCCCACGGTCTTCAGGGTGGGCGGTGGTTGCCCAAGCGTAGCCTTCCGCGGACGTATCGGCGACAAAGGCCTCCTGCCCTGCAACCGCAACGAATTTACCGAACGCTTGCGGAGTAAGGTCTTTCCAATGCGAGTTCAACCATTCGGCGTTGCGGCGAAATTGCGCATGCTGCGACTCGCTGCGTGCAATTTCGTCGGGATCGGTGACATCTTCGACGATCATCAGTGGCGCGTGTCCATGTTTTTTTCTCCGATTGAGCGAACCCCCGACGTGAGCCAGACGGCATTATAGCCGACTCTCCGAAGACGCGCAACACCCAGCCCAGCCCGTCCAGCCGTCTCGGCGCCGCCCCGTCGAAATTGCGGAGACCGAAGTCGGAAAGCACCGATTCAGACGGGCATCGCGTGGCATTAGGGGCGTTCATGGGGTCACCTTTGGTTGGTGATTTGCGGCGCGGCGGGCTTCAATTCAAGCGGCCCGGAGAATACGCTTGCGCTCGCATATCGTTCTTCTCGGTCCCGCCGCCATCTGGCGTTCGTGCTCGCCGCATCGAGCTTGCCGAGGCCGAAGTCGGACAGAACCGATTCAGTGGGACATTGAGTGGCGTTCGGTGCACTCATGGTTTCGGCTCCGCGAGCGGCGCGAGCCGCAGTTTGGTGAATACAAAGGGGGTAGTCTTAGCACCGAGAAACGTGTGCCGCGGATCGCGAGTTTCCCAGCGAGTTCCGATCGAAAGTCGCGGGTGCTCTCCGGCCCAATCGACGATCACGACGTCGTTGCAAGTAACTTTGATCGAACCCTTGCGGACCTGACAGACGATCGTGTTCGGGCCCTCTTTCATAAACGTGCCGTTTTTGCCCGTTTCGTTCCGCTTACACCAATCGCCGTCGACATGGCTGAGCCCGCTTATTGTCATGGGGCCGGCGTCTACCATCAACGTCGTCACCGCCCCAGCGACGGGAAGCCCGATCGTCAATGTGTCTCGCCGTCCGGGTGACTCGACGATGGCCGTTAGTTCGTACTCGTCCGGGAAGGAATAGGGAATCTCCAACTGGGCGCTGTCGATAGCCGGCATGTACAACTTGCCCAGCTTGAACTGCCAGTCACCGCGGAGTGAATCTCGTTTGGGATTGATCTTCTTGAGCAAATCGACTTCGGCGGAAATGGTTGTCGGGGCCCGACCGTCGATGCACAACATACTCCCGCCGGATACCACCGCGCGGCCCGCTTCGCCGTTCAACGCGTAGCGTACAACGAGCCATTTGCCGACGTTGGGCACGGGATCGACACTCACCAGGCTATCGGCCCTCACCCAAAGCAAATTCTTTTTGACCTTTGGCCGTAACCGGGCAAGAACGTCGACCCATGTGTTGGCGCCGCCGTACTTGGCCTCCAAGAGCTTCAGGCCGGCGTCTTGCTCGGGTGGCGGCTCATCGGGACCAAGATAAATGAGCCGGCCCTCGCCAAAGGTGCCCGACCGCGGCTCACCATTTATTGAGTACTGAACGACAAACGACTTAACGAAGCCTCGTGTGGGATCCTTGTCGCCGAACGATTCATTGACCGCAGTCGCCAAATATCGCCCGTCGCGCACGTTCGCGCGCACGTCGTCGGTGACATCTACCCAATTACGGCCACCACCCCAACGGGCCTGCGTGATGGTAAGACCGGCGGCAGGCTTTGACGGAGGGTCCTTGTCCGTGTTGGTGGCTGGCGATTGCGCGTTCCCGCTTTTCGGGACTTGCGGACCGCTTGGCAGAGTGTTGGCGTCACCTTTTGTTGCGTTGTCGGCCATTGAGCCTTCGCCCGATCTGGCTGAGGTGACGTCCGCGTGGTCCAGGTCGGGTAACCCTTCGAGCAAGATTTGGCCATCCGGCGCTTTGAGCACGATGTTACGAAAATGGTAAGCCGATGCTCTCGTGTGTAGCCCGATACGTCCGCGCGCGCGCCGCGCGGAATCGAAGGTCAGAATTTGCACGCCGTCCAAGAAGCACTCAGCGCGCCGGTCTCGCAAACGCACTTCGAGCCGGTACCATTTACCAGGAACAATGGATCCTTTCATCGACCTGGGGGGCGAAAGCCGAGGAGGTGAATCCACGCCGTCGGTGACAGATGCAAAATGAAACCACGTATTCTGAAACAGACCGACTCCAAAAAAACAGTAATCCGCGCGATCTGTGTAACGGCACCAAAGGCCGGCCGTGTCGACGCCATCAGTCAGTTTGGCCTCGACTGCAAAATCGAGATCCTCCAAGGCGGGATCGCCGAACAAGATGTTAGCCTCGTGCTCTCGCGAGCTTTGCACGAGTTCGTCGCCTTCGATCGACCATTTGCCCCGCGTAGTGGTCGGAATTTCGCACGGGAAGCGCTTGGCCGCGCTAGCACTCGCGATCGGAATAGATCGGGACGCCCCGGCGACGGGAACCCCCTTCGGCTTGCCTTGGAATACCTCCTCACTGGAACGAGGCGGTTCCGCTTCCAGGCGCGGCTCGATCCAGGACGCATGACAGCAGCCGGCATCTCCCGGACAATCGACGAACAGTTCGAGCTTGTCTACGCCCGTCAGGTCCACGTCGAACGGGTCCGAGGAGCCTGACTGTTTAAGCGGACGCGATGTCCATAGCTCGCGGCCGTCGCCGACGATGCGGAACGTCATTGCTGTTGCCGCCACCCCCCCGGCCGAATCTCTTATAGCCGCCGCGCCGTGCAAGCGGCGATAACGCTTGCCGAGGTGGTAGGCGGCGTGCGATGGTTTCTTGGTCGCAGGGTGCATGAAGAGGCCATAGAACGAACGAACGCCGTTGACCGAAACGGGCTCTCGCAAGGAGCCGCCCAGAGTGAATTCCGTTTCGGGCATAAAGTAAAGAAAATGTCGTTCTTGGAGTCCCGGCAGCGTCTGGTCGATGCGCGCCTGGACCTCCGCCTTGCGAAAACCGCTCAGATTACCTAGCGCCTGCCGGTATCGCCACAATGATCGGGCCAACAGCCGCTTTTTCGCGGGGCCCTCTAACATTTGCGCCAGATTCCACCAGGCGTCGCCTAAGGATAGTTGATCCGCCGCGTCATTTCTGTCTTGCGAGTCGGCAAACGCCAGCCGGCGCAGCGTGGGGTCGTCGCCGCGCGCCAGCCAAGGCAACCCTCGTTGCCAATCGCCATCGACGAGCGCCAGTGCCAGACCGAGTTGTCGACAGGCGCCGCCATATATCGTGTCGAGACACGCCAGATCAATTTCGACCCAGCCGCGTCGCTGGTCCGGCAACAGCCAATAGCCGACTCGCTCCGCCTGTGAACTCAGGATCCCGTCGGTCACGTGCCTGCCACTCCGCCCGTTGTCGGCTATCCCGCTGGCCACCGCCGGGCAATCGAGCGCCAGGTTGCGGCCATCGGCTGAGAGAATCTGGATTTCAGCCAACCCACCGCCTCGGTTTTGCCATTTGGTGACTTCGACGCGTACCCGATCGAATCGCTTCGGTGGGAGATCAATCGCCACACTACGGTCCTCTCCCGGCGACCAAGGAACCTCGAGTGCCGATTTCGTCCAGACCTCGTTCGCGTGCGATTCCAACCGCACGTCGCACTCCAAAGTTCCGTGGTTATTGTTCGCGCCATCGTGCTGGTTCCAGATGACCAGCTTGTCGGCATTCACGCCATCGAGGTCCGTCGCACGCGGCAAAGATAAATCGACTTCGACCCAGCCGGGCGCGGCACGCGGCAAATACCAGGCTCCGATGCCCGTCTCGGCGGTCGTGGTTATGCCGTCCGTGACCTGCTCGGGGCTGAGGCGCTCGTCAAAACTACTAGTGGAAAGCGCCGGACAACCGAGCGCAAGATTTCGGCCGTCCGCGCTAATCACCTCGATTTCGGCTAGACCGCCCGCAACCTTTTGCCACTTCGTGATCTCAACGCGGACGCGCTCAAACCTTTCAGGAGGCAGCGGTAACGTGACGCTGCGGTCTTCGTTGGCCGCCCATGGAACTACTACAGATTGTTTGGTCCAGATCTCCCGGTCCCCGGCCAGTAATTTGACGTTGCACTCCAAGGTTCCGAGATCGTTTTGTTTGCCGTCGTGAGCGTTGTGGATCACCAACTTTTCGGCAATTACGCCCAGAGGGCCCGGCCGCTCGACGGCGTTCAGCATGGCGGCTAATCCGTCTTGAGTGGCATTGCGAGCGCGAGTGTTCCCCAATGCCTTTGAGCTGGCTTGCTGCACCTCGCGACTGTCCACCATAGCTGGAGCGCCCGTCGGCGCACGCGACGGAACCGGGCTTGTCGGCGATAAATTTGTCGCATCGTCGGGCGCGGCTGGCCGACTTCCGTCGCCCAAGCTGTCATCAGGCTTTACCTCCATCGACCCCTTTTCAGGCACTTTAAACCGCGCCACCTCTTCGCCTTTCTGATTGCGAATAATGACGATCACCCCCAAACACAAAACTAGCGCTGCAAACCCCGCGGCGGTCCAGCGCTGCCAGGGCGGTAACGACGAAAGCAAGCCGCGTTTTTTCCCTATGTGGCGATGCGTGTCGATCGAGACGCTGAAGTTGTTGGAAAACGCGGCCGAGGCGATGGAAATATCCGTGGCATCTGAGGTAGGCGAGAGCGGATCAGCGATGCGAGGAGGTGCAGTCGCTGCGGCGATTCCGTGCATCGCCGCATTGGCACCGTGCGTATCGGACATTGCGCTCTCTGCCGGCGCCGCCGAACTCTGTCCAGGTTTAAAGAACGGCACCAGCGCCTTGGCTACCTCGACCGGCGTCTGATAGCGCTTGGTCGGATCTTTGGCCATCATCTTGGCGACCGCCGCCGCGAGCTCGACGGGCACGTCGGGCCGAACCAGATTCAGGGGTTTCGGGTCGCGCTTGTGGTGCGCTTCGAGAATCGCGTAGAGGCTTTGCTCTTCAAACGGTGGGCCGCCGGAGAGCAGGAAGTAAAGCGTGCAGCCGAGGCTGTAGATGTCGGCGCGGATGTCGGCGTTGTGAGCGTCAAGCGTCTGCTCAGGGGCCACATAGTCGGGCGTGCCGAGCATTTGCCCGGATTTGGTCAGGCCGGATTCCGCGCCCTTTTCGCTCGTCGCTTTGGCCAGGCCGAAGTCGAGGATCTTGACGACGTGCTTTTTGCCGTCGATGGCCAGCATCAGGTTGTTGGGTTTGATGTCGCGGTGGACCATGCCTTTTTCGAAGGCGTGCTGTAGGCCATTCGCGACCTGGTGGATGTAGAACGCGGCGTTGGCCACCGGCAAAGGGCCTCGCCCTTTGACGACTTGCGAGAGATCCTGTCCCTTCACGTATTCCATCGCGAACACTAGTAAGTCACCCGGCCGCAGCACGCTGTAGGCGGCCACGATATTGGGGTGGGCGAGCTTGGCGGCCGAGCGGATCTCTTGCTGGAAGCGTTCCAGCGCGCCAGGCCGGTCGAGCAGCGCCTTGCTGATGACCTTGAGCACTTCCAGGCGGTCCATCATGCGATTCTTCGCCAGATAGACGGTGCCCATGCCACCCTGGCCAAGTTCTTTGATGAGCTCGTAATCGGGGTGGTTTGTCAATTCGGGCGGAGCGGAGACGGAGGATGGGCTTCCAAGCCCGTCCTGACCGCCGTGGTGGTCCTTGGTTCTGGACGGCCTGGGAAGGCCATCCTCCCTGACCGTTGAACCATCGGTGCTGTTGGCGGCGTTGGCGAGCGAGTCGCCGGGCACGTAGGTCCGTTCGCGCCGGCCCGCTGGCGGGTGACCAACTTGGCGCAAGCGGCCGACGAAGCTGTCGCCTGAGATGTCGGCGACCCGCCGGCAACAATCGGCGCAGGTTTCGATGTGTCGGCTGATCGTCTCCGCACTTGCTGCATCGAGCTTGCCAAGGCCGAAGTCGGAAAGCACCGATTCAGGCGGACATTGGGTGTTGATGGCGGTCATAGGTCATCGTCCGCAAGTAAGGGAATCTCGCCCACCGACCTCGATGAATGACAAAAAATTACCTGACAGAAAAATCACGATGCCCGTTCGCGCTCACTACCTTGCTGTCTTTCGAGTCATTTTTCTGTCAGGTAATTTTTTTGTCATCCTCCTCCTCTTTGCCCTCATGAAAGGAAAAGGCCAAAACTTCGCCCCACCTGTCGCGAAAATTGGCAGCCACGGGAAACGGTCTGAAAAAAGTCGGAATTGGAAGAGAAGGCAACGAATCAAACGAAGCAGAGAAAAGCATTCCGGCACCGCAAGTTTCCTTCGTTCGCTTTTGTTGCGCGGCTTGCGGCACCCTTCTTGGATAGGCCCATCGCGGCCTGAATATGTCGCGAAAGTTTTTCGCGACGACGTGCTCGCCCGCCAGCCCAGCCCACCCATGATACCCCCCGATAAGCAAAGATCAATCGGTTCCAAACGGGGTGCCCAGACGATGTCGTTGGGCCTGCGTTTGAACCCCTGCAGCGGATTATTCACCGGCCGTAGCAGACTTCGTGAAAAGACGTCGCTCGCAAGACCCGCTTGTGCCACCGCTATGATTTCTGCTGGTGGGACTCCGGGTACCCTCTGGGTGGCTCGTCCCACCCTTTTCTAGGTTGGTCAAGCGGTAATTTTTCGGCGATGGACGTCCCTGATTTTTCGCACCGTGA
>DASSFG010000914.1:0-8796 GCA_035694685.1 Pirellulales bacterium | reverse complement strand
CCGAGGGCGGCTAGGCCACATGGGAGTCTGGCCTAGCAACTTGGCGGGTGGTTGTTAAAAAAGCTTCAGCTTCGCCTCTCGTTTCTCCTTGCTTTCCCCGTCTACCGTCTACCGTCTACTGTCTACTGTCTACCGTTTTCCTATTCCTCCGCTTCGGCGGCCAACTTGCGGAAATACTGCTCGATGGCGTCGCGGTAGTGGGGCGGGAAGTCCTTGCCGATTTGTTGCAACGCCTCTTCGCGCTGTTTGGGTGGCAGATCGCCCCAGCCTGAGCTGTTGCCGATCCGGCGCCGGTCGACTTCGCCGGCACCTTGCATGCGTGCGATGCGGCTGTCGGGCATGGCCTGGCTTGGCTGTGGCGCCGCACCACCGCCCGATGAATTCTGCGACTGTTGCTGTTGCCGGTCTTCCATCTCCTTGATGAGCTTATCGAGCGCGGCGATCACGTCGTCTTCGACCTGGCGCACCTTCTTGCCCGCTCGACCCAGCCCCAGGCGGCGCCGCACGTCTTGCATCTGTCGCGAGATGTGGTCGAGCGATTCGTCTTTCAACCCCTCGAGATCGGACTTCATGAGCGCGGCAACCGAGCGATAGCGATTGGGTACGTTCTCGACCTTGTCCAGCAGCGCTTGCAAGGCGATTAAGCCTTGCTCTTTATTGAGCAACCGGTGATAGATGACCGCTTGATAGAAAAACAGCGTGGCCGCGTCGATGACGTCGCCCGGTGACAGCCCTTCGAGTTGTGCCAGCGCTTCGTCGTACAAATGGTCCTGGGCGAGCCAACGCCCATAAAATAGGCGGAGATTGTCGCGCTCGAAGGCAGGAAGCTCGTCGCTTTTGAGCCACGCTTGCGGCGCCAGCGGCCCCGGAGAGCGCGGTTTGGCGCACAACGTCACGAGCGAAGCGGCCCGTTCGTCGGCCAGGGCAAAGGTACCGGCCAGCTTGTCGAGCGGATCGTGAGGCGCCGTCTGGTCTTGCCAAAGAGCATCAAACGCTTGCCGGGCGTGTTCGTCCGCCTGCCGCGAGTCGAGCCATTCGAGAGCTTTTTGCCGGATTTCCTCTTGGGCGAGCGGTTTAAACTTGGGCTCGGTCGCGAGGGAACCGAGATCGGCAACGCCTGCCGCACGTGCGGTCAAGGCGCCGCCCACCACGAGCACGGCCAGCATCAGCGGCCGAAGAAGCGTTGTCATTGGTTTTTCCCCAACACGAGGTCGCGGGTCGTGCGGTAAATGCGTGCTTCGCGATCACTGAGCTTTTCAATGGCCTCGACCAGTTCGGCCTTTTCGGCCTGACCCTCCTCGCCGTCGACCATGTTCGAAAAACTCTGTGTCCGCTTATTTACCCGCATTTGCAAGGCCCGAATCATCTTCAACTCGGCAATCGCATCGACCAGCGGCGGGTCTTGCTGCTCGCCCGACTGTTGTTGCGCCTGCTGTTTTTTTTCCTCATTTTCCTTCTGCGCCTTCTGGAAGGCGGCGATCATTTCCTCCAGCGCAGTAAGAATGTCTTGCTCGGTAAGTTGCGTGATCTGGTCGACCTTGGCCTCGGCCAGGCGTGACGCCACCTGCTCCATGTCTTCGCGCAGCTCCTGAACGGCCTCGGGGAATGCAACCGACGTGCCATCTTCGTGCAACAGTGTTTCGGCGCCGGTCAATTCGTCCAGTACGGCCCGTTGTTGGCGGCTCAAACGGCCGGCCTCAATCTCGTCGTTATGGGTGCGGTCTGCCGGCTTCACCCGATCGACGCGGACCGTGCCCTCATAGACCTCCGTCTCCATCTGCAACATTTTGCGGAAGCGGGCCTCCAGCATGGCCAACGACCGCTCGACTTCTTCCTCGCGCAACTGCCGCAGCACTTCCTCGAGCCGTGCCTTGGCCTCCTCCAGTTTGCGCCGAGCTTGTTCCTGGTCTTCGGCTGCGCCTTCGCGTTTCGCCTGCTCGAGCTTCTTACGGGCTTCGTCCATTGCCTGCTGTGCTTCGCGAACGCGCTGGCGGGCAGCATCCTGGTCCGACGGCGGCGACTCTTCCGCTTGGCTTTGCTCGTCCTGTGACTGTTCGCCCTGCGGTTTCTGCCCCGGCTGAGGCTTTCCTGACGACGGCTTGCCCGACTGATTCTTCTGGTCTTTCGGACCTTCATCGTCCGGCTGCTGACCGTCGTTGTTTTCCTTCTTCGGTTCCTGGCCTTTGGGCGTGTCGCCCTTAGGCTGTTCGCCTTCGGATGGCTTTCCCTGCGACTTCTCGGCATCGGACGATTGCCGATCGTTTTTGCTGCCCGGCGACGGCTCGCCTTTGCCGGCCGACTCTTCATCTTTGCGGCTCTCGTTGCCTTCACGGCTGCCTTTGTCGCCCGGTTCGGGTCGCTTGTCGTCGCCGTCTTTTTCCTGCTCTGCGGCCTCGTCGGCGGGCTTCATCTCATCGGCCAGCTTGCCGGTTTGCTCCCCGAGCTTGCCCTGACTTTGCGACAGTTTCTTGGGATCGGCGGCGCCCTGTGTTTGGCTTTCGAGTTGTTGCTGCTTGTTGATCAGTTCGTTCAGGCGCCGGATCTGTTCTTTGATCTTCTCTCGCTCGTTCTTCAAACGGTCGCCACGTTGCTCGCTGAGCAACAAGGCGAGCAGTTGCTTTAACTCCTTCTCGACGTCCTTTTGATTATCGACGGCGGTGGCCAACTGGTCGCGTTTGAGCAGATCGACGAGACGGTCGAACTGCACGGCGATAAGCTTATCTTTGCTTTGTCCGACGGCCTTGCGAAGCAGGGCCGCCCGTTTCGGATCGCTGGCCGCGGTCAACTCCGACATCCGCAGCAGCACTTCTTCGAACCGCTGGTATTTGCGCAGCACCTGCTCCTGGGCCACGGGCAAGGTGGCCTCGGCAGATGGAGTTGCGCTCTCTACGACGTCAGTCTCTTGCTGCGGGGCAGCGTCATCGACGGCCGCGGCGAAGGGAAGGCCGGCGAGCGTTATGAGCAACGCGGCAAAGCTAATGGCGAACCAGTGTACTCTCATCATTGGCCCTCAATGGCAATTCTTTAGTGTATGCCTTCGCTCGAAGGCCGTCCATCATTGCTGAAGCTGAGTTGTTCGCTTGACGCACGCATCGTCGTAGGGTGGGACAAGCGAGTGGAACGAGCGCCGGCCCACCAGGATTGCCGAAAAGGGTGGGCCGGCGCTCGCAAGCTCGCTTGTCCCACTCTACGCCAGCAACTCAATTTTAGGACACTACCCTACGGTAAAAAGACAATTATTCACCCTGTGTGCCGTTGCCGGCTGGCCGCTCCAGCTCTTTCAGTCGTTGTCGCAAAAGCTCGACTTCCTGTTCGGCTTTGAGCCGCAACTCCCGCTCTCTGAGCCACCCTTCCCGCTGAGCTTCTTCCTCAGTCAACAATCTCGCGTCGGTGGCCGGGTCATACAACTGCAACATCTGCCCATCTGCCGCGAAGTCGAGGCCGAGCACCTGGCTGGGCAGCCGGCCGGCGATTTCGTCGATCGGCAGGTACTGTTCGCCCTGAAGCCGATAGCCTTTGAGCCGGGGCTTGATGTATTCGCCACGCGGGTCGAAGAGAAAATACTCTTTCACGTGCAAGACACCTTGATAGAGAGCATATTTCTTGACTTCGTCCTCCTTGCGCGTCGACTTGCTGGTGATCTCGACGACCAGGTCCGGCGCCCGGCCTCCTTCCAGCCAGGTGAAATACGCGTCGCGCTGGGGCTCCTTGGCCACGCCGATCGTCAGGAAGACGTCAGGCGAAACGTGCTTGCGCGGATCGCCCTCCTCGTAGTACAGCATCATATTGCGGCCGATATAGACATTGGGCTCGTCGGCGAACCAACGCCTCAATACTTGATCGAGGTGGATCATCGCGTCTCCGTGAACCGGAGTCTCCGCCATCGGACGACCGTCTCTCGTGGGATAATGAATCGACGGCGTGGTGGCCATGCCTTTTGTCTCCACTGCTGATCGAATAGTCTAAGCCCTTCACTCCTCGTCTTCCAACAGCGACCGAACTTTCCTGGTCCGCTCTTTCTTGGTCTGTTCCGACACCTGTTCCTGGGCCGCAATGATCTCGCGCAGCAGATCGACCGCCTCGTTAAAGCTTTCCAGTTCGAGCATCTGATCGCGCACCTTCTGCATCGCCAATATGATTGTATCCGTCTGTTCGATGGCCGGCCTGGCCGAGTCAAGCGGCCTGGCGTCAGGCAGCTTGCTTTTGAGCAGTGCCAAACGGCGGTCAAGCTCCGTGAACTGCGTCTCCACGATCCGCTTCAGCGGTTCGGAAATGCGGTCTTTCAGCCGGATGCGCAGCTCTTCAGTATCGACGCGATTATTGACCAGCTCCGCGCGGATGCCATCGAATGAAGCCGCCACTCCGCGCGTCTCCTCGGCGTTTTTTTGGCTGTTCTGCTGGGCGCGTTCGACGCGCAGCAGATTTCGCTGCGAAACGGCCTCAGCCGACGACCCTTCGCGTTCTTCACTCGGCCCGGACTTGTCTTCGTCCTTCGCATCAGCTTGTTTTTCCTTTGCTGGCTCGATCTCGGTCTCGGAGTCACTGGGTGTCTCGATGCCCGCCAGTGAATCGCGCGTGTCGGTCAGTTCTTGCAGAATCGTCTCGAATCGCTGCCGCAAGTTGAGCTCGCGCGTCTCCAACAGGGCCAGCAGTTGGTCGGGCCGCACCACATCGAGTAAAAAGCGTTCGCCGCTGGCGACGTTGGGAGCATCGGCCGCCGGAGGAGCGCGATTGTCGGCGGCTTTGCTGCCGATGAGCAACTTCTGGCCCGGCTCGAGCTCGAGTGGCGCCACTTCAAAAGACTGCTTCACTTCCGTCTGGCTACGTCCCGCCGGATCCGCCAGATTGCTTTCGCGCGGCTCGCCTTCGTCAATCGTATATTCCAGCCAGAGGCGATTGATGCCGTAATCGTCTTCCACATGGCCCAACAAGGGCAAGCGGGCCTCCGGTGTAATGGCTGAGCCGATGCCATCGAGCTGGATTTCCACTTGTGGCGGCTCGTCGGCTACAGCGGTCAAGGCAAGCTGGATGGGACCGCGATTGCGAACGCCGTCGCTGTCGAGCAGTGAAAACGAGAGCGTCTGGTCGTCCGAAAGGCAGTCGATCGTAAATTCGAACTCGCGCCCGCCGTCGAGCGCCATCTTGCGAGTAAGAGGCTCCTCGTCAACGAGATAATCGACTTGAGCTTCTCGGAGCGGCTTGGTGGCCCGAGCGCGGACCGTAATGCGGGTGCCGATCGGCAGCGGCATCACGCCGGTAACCGGCACGTCGGCTGCCGCGCGTTTCATATACGCTGGATATTCGCAAGCTAACGTCAAGCTCAGGTTCGGGCTTTCCACCACGCGCAGCCGCAAGTCGCGCAGCCGGGCATCGCCGCCCACCACTTCGAAGGTCACGCCCGAAAGCACGCTACTGAACGTATAGCGGTAGTCCTGGAAATCGTCCTGGCCCGGCATCGCGGTGCCTTCTCGAACCATCATGGCCCGGTCGCGTTTGCCGTCGTCGGTGCGGTAGCGCACTTCGACCACCTGCGGCACCACCAGGCCCGGTATCGCGTCGGCCTGCACGTGAATTTCGAAATCCATGCCACGGGCAACGACCTGCTCCCGCTTGTGATTGTCGAAACCGTCAATGCGGAGGTGCGTCTGGCGCGGCCACGGTTCATCGGTCATCGCAGCCAGGCGACGCAGGCCAAACTGCAACGTCTCGGGCGATGCCAGGGCCACACCGACCAGCGAGAACAAGACGATCGCCGCCGCGCAGAAGGCGCGAGCGAGCGGCCTACGATTGAACACGGCGCTTACTTCCACCTGCCTGGCACGCCGCCAGGCTTCTTCGCACGTCTCGGCCAGCATCTGTCTACCAACGGCGTCCAGTTCGTCCGATCGACGGTGTGCCGACGCCAACTCGACGGCCGTCACCAGGCTGTCTTGCAGATTGCCGAAGCGGCGCTCGAGCAAGATGGCCATACTTTGGTCGCTCAGCCGAGCAAACGATCGCCGGAGGAGGAACCAGGCTATGCCCGCCAGGCCCACCCCGGCCATGAACGCCAGCAGGACGTAACGCACCGCGCGCGGCGGCTCGAAGAACCAATCGGCCGCCAACGCCAACCAAAAAGATGCGCCCACCAAGGCCACCGTCGCCGCCATCCCTTCGAGCCACACGTAGCGGCGAATGCGGCCACGCACCACCGCCAGAAGCTGGCGGATGCCGGGAGCGAGCTGGGGCTGATCTTCGGTTGACATGATTCCTTGTGCCACGGCTCTATTATAACAACCTCCTCCAGGAGGCCGACTTTTGAACCTGACAAAACATCAACCGCCGGTGGCGCTATTGACCGGCCGGTTGGGGTTGGCGAAGTATTGCTGGCTGGTCAGAATCTGATATTGCACGTCGTCCCACGCGGCGCCGCCCACCAAATCGCGGTAAAATACGTCGTTGGCCTGGGGCGAGTTGCCATAGGGTCCCTGTAAGTAGAGATTTTCCCAGCCGCCACCCGTAATCTCGGCCAGTTTGCTGCTGTTGGCGCCCGCCTGACTTCCAGGCGTCGGCAACGGGGCCGCCGACGTGCCCCCGACGCTTGGATAATA
Organism: Pirellulales bacterium; assembly: GCA_035694685.1. Lineage (GTDB taxonomy): Bacteria > Planctomycetota > Planctomycetia > Pirellulales > JAICIG01 > DASSFG01. Next base: position 2,206 of record DASSFG010000914.1, on the reverse strand, counting down.
CGCGTCGAGCAGGTCGTGGACCGCTTCGGGCGAGGTCAGCAAGTCGCGTACGAGGCCGCTGCGATCACCTCCGCGATGGGCGAGATCCTGTTGCCAGGACGTCGAGCCGCTGGCGTCGGCCGCCCTACCCAGCAAATCTTCATAGAGAGCATTGACCCAGCCTTGCGGCGTGCCACCGGCGTGCTGGTAGAACTCATCGGAGCCGACAATGCCCGACAAGACGTACTTGTCATCGGAGCTGCCGCCGTGCCCGCCGGGCGTGCCCGGAGCGCCCATCTTGTTCGTCCAGAAGTTCAATCCGCCGGCGTCCGGCGCTCGTCCCAGGAAAACTTCGTAGAGTGAAGTCACGTAGTGTGCCTTGTACTCCGGCGAGTTCATGAAGTCCGTAACGATGGTCCGGTCGCCAGCGGCATTCTGATGGGCATTGCCATACGCGACCCACGCACTAAGGTTGGCCGCGTCAGCCCGACGGCCCAGTAGCTCCTGGTACAGGTTGTTGATGCCGGTCGTCGTCGTACCATCGCCGGGCGTGCCCGCTAAAAAAGCGGCGTCCTGCGTAGCTCCCGCGGTCGCGTTGCTTGTCGAGTTGGTCACGATCACGTTGGCCGGCTCCGTATCGTTGGAAGTATTCGTCATCGAAGCGACGTTCTGTATTGAGCCGGACGCACCGGCGTTGACGAAGGCGACGATTGTAATCGTGTACGTTTGGTTCACTGCCAACGTGCCAAGATTGATACTGACGGTGCTGCCATTCGCGCTGACGGCGGGTCCCGAGGGACTAACGCTGGAGGTCGAATAGCTCTCTAGCCCCGAAAGGTTGTCGGTGACAACGACACCGGTTGCGGCGGTGGTACCCGTCGAGCCATTGGCCGCCTGAATGGTGTAGACCAACTGTTCGCTCGGCACAACTTCCTGGCTGGGAGGCGGATTGACCGACATCGCCAGCGTGAGGTCGGCGGCCAACAAGGAACGGTCTTCCAGGCGCTCCATTTGGAACACCAACGCTCGAGCGGCGGACGGCCCGAGCGACAATCGCCGGCAACTCTCGCGACTTATTTTGCGCCGATCCGACGATCGTGGCAGCTTACGAAGCCAATTCAACATGGTTGCTCCTCCAAAGTAAGTACAACAAGCAAGTAAGCATCAAGGATTCAATAACGTCCCAACGAAATCAACGACCCACCGGCACACTGACGTCGGCGACCCACGTGCCTGTGACGAGCAGGAGGCGCAAGCCTCCGAATAATGTCAGATCACGCTTACCGGGCCTAATACCGAGCGAGATCTTTGTCGCCCAATTCGGGGCGCACTGCGCGAATCACTTCCAGCGCCCGCTGGGTCATGAACCGCAGTTCGCTGCCGATGGCGATGAACTGCATGCCTTGCTCCGCCCGGGCCAAAGCGGCCTTGGGATCCATGGTGTGCATGCCGGTCGGCGTACCGACTTTTTTGCCCGCTGCCACCACGCGGGCCAGCATCTCTTCCAACTCGGCGTCACTCGCCTCGCGGCCGTCGGGCGAACGCATGTTGGCCCGCAGATCGACCGGCCCGACAAAGATGGCGTCGACGCCGGGCAAACTATAAATCTCCTCGGCGTTCTTCACGCCGGTCGGGCTTTCGGTCTGCAGAATGACGAGGATCTCCTCGTTGGCCCGCTTAAAATATTCGCCCGACGACGTGCCGAAGTTCATGGCGTGCATGCCGCCGCCCAGGCTGCGGTTGCCGACCGGCGGATACTTGGCCGCGCGAATGGCGACTTGCGCCTGTTCGACGGTGTCGATCATCGGGCAAACAATGCCCCAGGCGCCGCCGTCGAGCACGCGCTTGATGTAGTCGTGATTTCCCTTAGGCACGCGGGCCAGCGGCACGCAGCCGGCATCGGCGATGGCGGCAAAGATCATAGCCGCTTGCGACCAGTCGATGGCCGAATGTTCCATATCGAGCGTCAGCCAATCGAACCCGCTCCGCGCCAGCACGCGCGTTGCATACAGGTCGCCCAGCGACAGCCAGGTGCCGAACGTCGGCTTGCCTTCGCGCAACAAGCGCTTGACGGGGTTGGTTTTCATCGCAATTCCGGGGAGGGACACGGGGAGGACGATAGTACAAAGTCCTTCGTCCGAGGCCCAAAGTCAAGAGGCGAGGTTGGCACCGCGAGCCGGTCCGCTGTCGGGTAGCAGCGGTCGAAGAAGATGCCGCCAACAGTTAT
>DASSFG010000913.1:0-10665 GCA_035694685.1 Pirellulales bacterium | reverse complement strand
GGCCCAGCACAGCGAAATCGCCGACGATGCGCAGCAAAAGTGGTGCCGAGCCGATGCCCAGCCAGACCGCCGCCAGCCCCGCTTGTCCCAAAACGAGCGCGTATGTCGCCACCAGCGCAGGCGAGGGAAAGCTCGCGCCGTTCGCCGACCAACCGAGCGAGATGTCTGCCGCGACATTGGCAAAAAGGGCCGAGGTGATAACGAGTCGGTGATTCATTGGTTGACGAGCGAAGCTGTCCTAGTTTGACTTTTGCAACGGACCTGCGAGATTTGGCATTGGAAAGTCAAGCATCATGGCTTGGCGTTTACCAGGCTTTTACGCCGGGCGTCACCGGCGAAAACGATACGACCTCGTTCATGCTCGACGACACCCCGCAACCCGACCTGAATCTGCGGCTGCGGCCGGAGTACGGCGGCAGTTCCTGGGTGGAAGGCCGCTATCTGCACGGGGCGCTGGAGTTCGTGGCCGAGGTGTGCGCGACGAGTGCCTCCTACGATCTGCACGCGAAGTACGACCTTTATCAGTCGGCGCGTATCCCCGAATACCTCGCGGTGGTCGTATTCGAACGGGAGATCCGCTGGCACGTGCTCGTCGACGACCGCTACGAGCTTCTCGCGCCCGACGCCGACGGCATTTGGCGCTCACGGATTTTCCCGGGTCTCTGGCTCGACGGCAAGGCGCTTCTCTCGGGGAACCTTCGTCAGGTTCTCGACCGATTGCAGGATGGCCTGCGGTCTCCGGAGCACGGGCAATTCGTGGCCAAACTGGCTGCCCAACGGCGAGAATAGGTGTCGCAAGCTGATTGTCCGGCTTGTTTGCCACAAGTGGTTGGGACTCACGCAACGGCTCGCGACTGGGCTGGCGATATGGATCTGGTGCGGCCTCGACGACGCGAAATAATTGTCGAGGTGACCGCTCGGTCAAGTCGCTGGTTTTGGTTAAACTGCCTCTATGCCCCGTCGTTTTCAGTTCAATTTATGGCAACTGCTTGCTGCCATTTTGGCTTTCTGGATCTTCGTTGGCGCGTTTCAGTTGGGGCAGGCGATGCACACGTTCTACGACGACCACATTCACCCGCTTTGGTAACGATGCCCCGCCGCTTTCAGTTCAGCTTGAAATGGATGCTTTGGCTGATGGCAACGCTTGCCTTCCAGGCGGCGACAGCGGCCAGGCGCGCCAGTATTGAGGAGCTTAGACCGATGGAACGAGTCGCCATCATCGCAACGGCAGCCGTTCTCGTAGCGACTGGCCTGTTTCTAGTGTGTCGCCGCTCCAAGCGAGCGGCGCCGGAGTAGCTTATGACCCGCCCTCAATTCACGCTCCGCGCGTTGCTGGTCTTGATGCTGGCAGTCGCCTGCTTCTTTGGCGGTATCCATTTCGAGCGGGAGCGGGTACGTCGAGCCGAACCGACTGCCCCCGAATTCAAGCTTGCCCGTGAGGCCAGGCAAGCGAAATTAAAGAAGCTCCAGGGAACCGAGTGAATTCGCTGCCCACTTCTCAGGCACCGCCACAAGACAGACTAAAGTTCAGGTTTACGTTTGACACTGGCCAGGACGTGTAGGGTGGGACGAGCGAAGCGAGTCCCACCACCACAGCCGGCCCAACAGGTGGGACTCGCTCCGCTCGTCCCACCCTACACGTCGCCACCAACTCACTGTTAAGACACTACCGAGCCTGGGGCCGTGGTGGCTGTCTCAGCCGAATTCTGGTATAATCCTGCTGATTAGTGCCGCCGGACACTGGATGCAATCAACCCGTCGTCCGGCGGCTGCCAAGGCAAAGCCTGTTCCCCGCCTTGACCGCCCCGCCTTAACTGTCCCTCCTTGTACGTTCAAACGATGAATCTTTCCCGCCAATTGTGCCGTGGGCCCGCTACGCGACGTGAGTTTCTCGCAGCAGGAATGTTGGGGGTTGGCGGCCTGACACTCGCCGATCTGTTCCGCCTCAGGGCAACCGCGGCCGAACGGGGAACCGTCGCCGAGCAAGACACCAACATCATTTTTGTGTGGCTGCCGGGCGGGCCGCCGCACATGGACATGTATGACATGAAACCGAACGCTCCCTCCGACTATAAGGGAGCGTTTCACCCCATTCCCACCAAAGTGCCCGGCATTGACGTTTGCGAGCTGCTGCCGCGGCACGCGGCGATTGCCGATAAGTATTGCGTCGTGCGGTCGGTGTCGCACACCTTTGCTGATCATGGCGGCGGCCACAAACGCATGATGACCGGCCGCATTCCCCTTACTCCCACCGAAACGGTCAACGACGCGCCGGCCACGGGCTCGGTCGTGGCCAAGTGTCGCGAGAAGTGGGACCGCGGCTTGCCGAACTACGTGTCGATGAACCCCGGCGGTCGCGTCGACGACGTGTTTGCCCAGGGGGCCGCTTACCTGGGGCCGGCCTTTATGCCGTTCAACGTGGTGGGCGATCCTTCGGCGCCCAACTTCGTCGTGCCGAACGTCGCTCCCACACCGGCCGCCGCCCTGCACATCGACGACCGCACGAAGCTCCTGTCGTCGCTCGACCGCATCCGTCGAGAGATCGACGCCTCGCGGCTGATGGATTCGATGGACAAGTTCCAAGAGCGGGCGGTGAGCATGCTCACCAGCGGTCGTGCCAAGCACGCCTTCGATCTCTCGCAAGAGCCCGACGCCTTGCGTGATCGCTACGGGCGACATTGCTGGGGGCAGCGCGCGTTGCTCGCGCGGCGGCTCGTGGAAGCCGGCGTCAGCTTTGTGACCGTGATCATGGAAAACCCCTATCAGTCGGGCATCGCTCATCTGAAGCAGGGCGTCTACAACTGGGACTCGCACGCGGTCAACTGCCACATCTGGGACGACTTGCAGGCCCGGCTGCCGATTTATGATCAGGCCGTCACCGCGCTGATCGAAGACGTCTACCAGCGCGGCCTCGACAAGCGCACCATGATTCTGGTCACCGGCGAGTTTGGCCGCACGCCGCGCATCGAGCACTCGATCGGTACGCAGACCGGCGTGAAGCAGCCCGGCCGCGACCATTGGCCCCAGGCCATGTCGTTCATCATGGCGGGCGGCGGCATGCGCACGGGGCAGGTCATCGGCTCGACGAATTCCAAAGGCGAGCACCCCGCCGACCGTCCGCTCACGCCGAACGACCTATGGGCCACGGTCTATCGCCATCTGGGCATCGACTACGAAGCATCGTTCCCCGACCATCGCGGCCGGCCGATGCCCATCTTGCCCTTCGGCGAGCCGATCGCCGAACTCGTCCGCGCGTGAGACTGGCCGTCAAATTCAGGTAACGCCTGCCCCGGGCTTTTCCCGGTGTGCGTCGTCGATTGGCCGGCTAAAAAGCAAGCCATTCTCCATTGTCGTCTCCGCCGAGCTTGTCTCGGTGGGATGCACGACTGGAGAGCCATGCGTAAAATCATGCGCTCCACTGGGATGAACCCAGTGGGGGCGACGACAGCCTGGGCACGCTGCATTTTAGCCTGTCAATCATGGCTCGACGGGGACAAGCCCCGATCGTGGCCCGTTGTCTTTCCACCGTGCCGCGCCACTCAAATATGAACCACGTCCGTAATTCTTTTTAGCGCGGGAATATTGAAACGTCGGCGGCGAACTACAGGTATAGTAGCTTGCGCCGGTGGCTGGGCCAAATAGGCCGCGCACGTTTTCAGCCGCCATGTTTCACCCCAGCTAAGGATCTGTCATGCAGATGCACCGCTTCGCCCTGGCGTTGTTTGCTTCACTCGTTTTGTTGCCGACGTCCACGGGCCGGGCCGAGGAGCCGCTTGCGGTGTTGCCCGCCGAAACGGCGCTCGTCGTTCGCATGTCGTCGCTCGACAAGTTTGCGGGCAATTTCAAGGAAATGGTGTCTGCCCTTGGTCCCGTTGCCAATCCGGCTGCGGAAGGGATCGAGCGAGGGCTGAACGAGATGTTCAAGATCGGAGCCGATGGAGAGGCAATTGATCGCACCGTGCCCGCCTATCTGGCGGCGTTTCCGCTCGAAGGTGGCCCCGAGCCGGTCGTGCGGATTGTCAAAGCGGCGGACGAGGCGAAGCTACGGCGTGCGGTGTTGGGCGCCGGCGCCGATGACAAGTTGACGGCGGAGAAGCACGATAGCGGCTTCGAAAAAGTGTCGAAGGACGGCCACGACTGGTATTTTGCCCGTCGCGGCGAATGGGTGCTGTACACCGAACGCGAGCAGGTCGCCAAGTCGCTCGCTTTCGATTCGGCGCAGCAGCCGACGTTGGCCAGTTCCTTCGGCGCTCGGGCGGTAGAACTGGCCGCCGAGGGCGATGCAGCGGTGCTGATCAACATCGCGCGCCTGATTGAAGTCTATGGCGACAAGCTCGACGAACAGCGCGATAAGCTTCGCCGCCAGATCGACAACCTGCCGAAAGAGTTCCTTGGCGGCGACAGCAGCGCCATCGATCCGCGGGCCACGAAGAAAATGTATTCCGATCTGGCCGAGTTGCTGATCAACGCCGTGTACGATGCCAGGTGGGCGGCGGGTCGCGTCAACTTCACTTCCGCCGGGGTCACTTTGGCGGCGGCCATCGACGTTAAAGCCGATACCGTCACCAGCGACCTCGTGACGGAAAACCCGCCGACCGCGTTCGAGACGCTGGGCCTGTTGCCCGCCGGAGCGCCGATCTATTACGCCTATAGTTCTTATCCGCCTTCGTTGGTCGATTGGCGCCGCGACTGGTTGAAGCTCGCTTACGGCGAAGACACCGACGCCACCAAGAAGTTGCTGTCAGCCTTGGAGGCGTCGCTGGCCGCCGAGGCGACCACGACGGTCGGCAGCCTGGCTTTCCCTTCAGGGGTCGATACCGCCCTGACCACCGTCACGCTCAGGCAGGCTCAGGATCCCGAAAAGCTGCGCGGTTCGGTGACGGTCTATGAGCCGGCCGCAAACCAGCAAGATACGCCGTTGTTCTCGCAAAGCGTCGAGGTGACCGCGAATGTCGAAACCTACCAGCAGCGGGTGGTCGACTTGATGACCACGCGCTTCAAATTCAAAGACGTGGCCGACCCCGGCCAGGCCATCGGCCAGAAGTTCCTGCAAAAACTATTCGGCGGCGACGAAGTTCAGACGCGTTTGACTACCTTGGAAGGCGTGCTGGTCGAGGCCGGCGGGAACGATCCGAAGTATCTCCGCAGCGCCGTCGACCGCTTGCAAACCGGCGAGAACGTGTTGGGACTCGACGAAGCCTACGCCATCACCCGCGACCAGCTTCCCGAAACGGCGAACGCGATCCTGCTACTAGACGCCCCGCGGCTGATCGTCGACCTCATCGGCATCTTCAAGACAATTCCGCCGATCGACATGTTCCTGGCACAAGCTCCTCTCAACCTCGGCGCCCAACCGGCCACGTCGTATGCCGGCATCTCGCTGGCCACTCAACCGCAGGGCCTACGGCTCGACGCCTACATTCCGGTCACGCAGCCGAAAGGCGTGCTGCGCATCTTCGGGCAATAGCTGCCGAACACGTCGCCTTTGGAGTGCGGCGATTTATCGCCGCTTTTGTCGGTCGCGGAGCGACCTTTCTTTCGTCGTGCCGGTTCTTGGTCGCCGGCCGACGCATCAAAAAAAGCGGCTCCGCCGCAAGCCAAAGCGGCGATAAATCGCCGCACTCCAAAGGGTCGGCAATTCAACTTCGCGACACCACCGGAACGGATAGTCGCTGGCAAACGAGCGGAGGCGCAACTAAAATTGGCGGCAGCGCCCGAACCTTTGCGATGAATTCCGATGAGCAGTGCTCCCTTCCAAGATCCGAATCCTTATCAGTCGCCCGCGGCAGCGAGTACTGCCTCCGCCACCTCCTGGGCGACGGCAATCGTCATCGAGCACCTGACGGCAACGCGGCCGTGGGTGCTGTTCATCAGCATCGTCGGGTTCGTCGTCGCAGGATTGATGGTTTTTGGAGGACTGCTGTTTGGTGTCTTCATGGTCGTCTCTGGCGGCGCCAGCCCCGTTGAGGGCGCGATCGCCATCTTCTATCCTTTTTTTGGCTTGCTCTATTTCTTTCCCTCGCTTTACATGCTGCGCTACGCTCGAAGAATTCGCGAGCTGAGCCTCTCGCACCAAGTGGCCGACCTGGAAGCTGCCTTGGCAGCGCAGAAATCGTTCTGGCGGTTCTGCGGAATTGCCCTGGCGATCATCCTGGCGCTATACGGGGTGCTTCTGGGGCTGGGGGCGATTGCGGGCATCATCGCGGCCCTCGCAAATTGAAAAGCGATTGGCACGCCGCTTGCAAACAATTCGGCGGACTTTGATTTCGACAACAATGATTGCTGCCTCGGGATTATCCTTTCGCCCTCACCCGCTGATGCGCAGCGGGCATTTTCAAACGATCGCCGCCGCCTATTTGCCGGCGCCGCGTTTTGTCTACAAGGCCAAGCAGCGTCTCGTCACCCTGGCGGACGGCGACCGGCTGGTATTGCACGATGATTGCCCTACCGGCTGGCGCCCCGGCGATCGCGTCGCGCTATTGATTCATGGTTTGAGCGGTTGTCATAGCAGCCCGTACATGGTCCGACTTGCCAACCGGCTGGAACAAGCCGGTGTGCGGACGTTCCGGATGGACCTGCGCGGCTGCGGCGCCGGCGTGGCGTTGGCCCGGTTGCCGTACCACAGCGGCCGGTCGGACGATGCCGCCGCGGCAATTGAGACAATCGCTCAACTCTGTCCCGATTCTCCGGCGGCACTCATCGGCTTTTCGATGGGAGGCAACATCTCGCTCAAGCTGCTGGGCGAGTTGGGCGACCGGTCCTGTGGCCATCTCGATCGCGCGGTGGCCGTTTGCCCGCCCATCGAGCTGGCGACTGCCGTCGAGCGGCTGCATCGCCCCGCCACCCTCCTCTACGAACGGCACTTCATCCGGCGGTTGGTGAAGGCGGTGAAGGCGCGCGAGCGTGCCATACCGGATTTGCCCGTAACCGAATTCCGCCGCCTGCCGCGCAGCCTGTGGGAGTTCGACGATGTGTTTACGGGACCGGTGTGCGGCTTCGGCAACGCAGCCAACTATTACCGTGAGTCGGGCGCCATTCGGGTGGCCGACGGAATACGCCTGCCCGCGCTGGTCATCGCCGCTGAAGACGACCCGTTGGTTCCAGTGGCGCCGCTCGAACACCTCGAGGCCGTACCAAGCGTCGAGCTGCGCATCACCCGTCACGGAGGGCACGTCGGCTACATTGGCTGGCGCGAACGTGGCCGTCGCTGGCTGGACGATCAAATCGTTAACTGGGTGAAGTCATAATTGCCGCCGAGTTATGGGGCAACATCTTGTTGTCCGCAATTCTTGGCGCCGCGACCATCGTCCGCCGCACCGCCCTTTGGAGTGCGGCGATTTATCGCCGCTTTGGCTTGCGGCGGAGCCGCTTTCTTTTCATTGCGATCAAGAACCGGCACGACGAAAGAAAGGTCGCTCCGCGACCGGCAAAAGCGGCGATAAATCGCCGCACTCCAAAGGAGTGAACTGGCCTGTGCCTGAACGGGGCGTTGTGAGTAGAATCGCGGCCCGTTCGGTTTGCCCAAATTGACAGGCCTCGACTTATGTCCTCCACCACCAGCCGCGCCGGCGCCACGGCCAGCGGCCCCAGCGACCAGTCGCCACCGCCGCAACATTGGGCGCGCGAGAAATTCATACCGCTTCGAGCGGCCGATCTCGCCCAGAGGCTGGCCGCGGTGCCGGGGCTTGCGCCTGCGGATCGGGACGCATTCCGGCAGTTGTGCCGCCTGTTGACCGCGACGTTTCACTACGAGTTTCACGACAAGCTCAAAGAGCTGAAAGCGGCCTACGCTCCCTTCGACCCCGATGCCGATACGCTCGATGGCCAGACGCTCTCCTCGGTCGAGCGGCAACGCGGCGCCGACGAACTGTTCGAGAAGTTCGGCTGGTTGTTGGAACGGGCCAATTTCGAGCGTCTGACGCGCGGCGACATCAAGGAGGCGCTGTCCGCCACCAGCGACTGGGGATTGCAGCTCTCCATCGACTTCGACATGTTCGACCGGCTCGAGGTCTATGCCCGAGGGGACGTCGTGTCGAAAAAAAGCCGACGCTCCTGGCGCACGCTCTATCGGACCGAGACGGTGGACGTGCCGATTTTTCAGCGCCTGGTGGTCATCTTCCGCCTACACAGCTATCACGCCATCGACGGGCATCTCGACGGCGAGACCATTCACATCAAAATCTTCAAAAACATCCCCAAGGTCGACCTGGAGATGCTGTTGCCCGGCAGCCGGGTGAAAATGACGCTCGTCGACCGGAGCAAGATTCTGTTGCCCACGGTATCGGGCGTGGCCATGACCGGCTGGAAATTGTTTCAAGGGGCCATGGTGGTGGCCGTGACCGGCTTTTATGGGCTGATGACTTACTTGGGGCTGATCGCCGCCACGCTGGGTTACGGCATTAAGTCGTTTTTTGGCTACCTGCGCACCCAGCAAAAGTATCAGCTCAGCCTGACCCGCAACCTCTACTATCAGAACCTCGATAACAACGCCGGCGTTCTTTTCCGCCTGCTCGACGAAGCCGAAGAGCAAGAGTGCCGCGAGGCGGTGCTGGCCTATTTCTTTCTCTGGCACGTTGCTCATGGCGACGGCTGGTCGAGCGAGCGGCTCGACGAAGAGATTGAGGCATTCCTGATGCGCGAGACAAACGTGCCCATTGATTTCGAGGTGGGCGACGCGCTCGACAAGCTGAAGCGGCTCGGCCTGGTACACGACGGCGCCGATGGGCTGCTGCGCGCGGTGCCGATCGAGGAGGCGCTGGAGCTGCTCGATCGCGCCTGGGATAACCTCTTTACCTTTAACCGAGGCGGTTCCTCGCCACAAACGAACCTGCCGGCGCAAGCCGCCGTTTACCGTCAGGATGCGGCCACGGCGCTTCCTGTTCCTCACGTCAGCAACAAAGTGCCTGCCCAATGAGGTACTCGTCGATCGAAGCTTCTCCTTGCCGCGCCCCTTTGCGGCTACGGCGGATCATTTTCCGCAGTTGCGTCGCGCTGCTGGCCGCAACCTTGTTGGCTGGCGGTTACTGGGCCTTCTGGCACCACCATACCAAGCGCTTTCAGGTAGTACGCGAGGGCGTGTTCTATCGCGTCGCACAGCCTTCGGAATTCGGGCTGCGATACCTGGTCAACGACGTGGGCATCCGCACGGTGCTTAGCGTGCAGCTTTACGATTTCCGCTTGCGCCGGGGACTGGTCAGCTTTGGGCCGCCCGACGGCTGCCGCGAATCGGAGTACCTCGAACAGCTTGGCGCCCGCTCCGTGCAGTGGCCCATGGGCGTGGAAAAGAGCTGGCCGTGGCTCACTCCCTGGCAGTTCGAACAATTCTTTCAACTTCTCGACGACCCGAACAACTGGCCGGTGGCCGCGCATTGTCAGGGTGGCCGGCATCGCACGGGGACGCTCGCCGCCTTGTTTCGCCTGGAATACGACCGTTGGGACGCCGACCGGACCTTGAAAGAGATGTACGACTTCAACTTCGGCGGCGCCATTCGCTTGCAAGAAGAGAACCTGCGCACGTACTTGCCTCGACCGCATCCCGATGAAGGCGAGTGGGCCGCGCTGGAAGAGTACTGGTCGCCGTTCTTCCCCGGCTCGAAGATGGTCGATTACGAGGAGCTCGTGCGGCGCTTGCGGACCGCACTGCCAGATCGGCCCGACATCGAACGCGCTGCGGCCCGTTATCTCGGCGACCGGCAACCGTTCGCGCTCGCGCTCGTGCAGCGATTAATCAAAACGCCCGACGACCCTCTCGTCAAACCGGCGGCCCAAGCCGCCGCCGCTTGCCTGGAAACGCTCGATGCCAAGCGAGCAGCGTGGTCGATGTCGGCGGCGCTCGTCGCCGACTTTGGTTCGCCCCACGAACAGCAGCGGCTGGTGACTCTGTTGGGAGACGTCGACTACCAGCAAGCCTCGGCCGATCGTTTCGACGCCGTGGTGGAGGGCGTAGCGAACCGTTACACGCCGAATCGTATTGCCTTCCTGCGGCCCCTGTTGGACAACGAGCACCACCATCGTCGCCAGGGCGCCACGCCGTGCCGCTATTGCGACACCGCGGTGGCCCGCCTTTCAGCCATCGTCGACGAAAACTTTCCTGACATGGCGCCGCCCTGTGCGGTCGACCCTTGGGAAAACGGCCGGCTTGCGGCGCGGAAGTGGTGCGATGCACATCCGGGCGAATGCCAACTTAGCCAGCTCAAGCCCGCCAGCGGGCAAACCATGGTCGAACCCGGCGATCCGCCTCAGCGCGAAGATCTCAGCAGGGCCCGGTTCTGACTAGGGTCTTCACGTGACGATAAAGATTCAATGAGCGCTTCGCGAATCCGCTCCAGCCACCTACGGCGCTTTTCCGCAACGGCCGCTTGCTTGGCCGTCACAAACGGTTTATGGCTGTTCTAACAATTCCGCTACGAGCTTCTCGACGTCGCTGTACTTGGCCTCGGGGCCTTCGAATTGCCGGGCAATGTGGCCTTCGCGGTCGTAGACTAAGATGGCGGGAATCGACGCAGAATTGAAGCCGAGGAGCTTGTATAGAGCTTCCGCCGGCACGCTGGCGATCACGTTGTCGAACGTCGCGTTTTGGCTTTGCAGGAATTGGAGCACGTTTTCCTTGTGTTCCTCCGGCGTTTCATCTTTGCCGCCGCCATAGTCGAAGCTCAACGAGATGCA
>DASSFG010000912.1:0-4010 GCA_035694685.1 Pirellulales bacterium | reverse complement strand
CAAAATAGCAACGAGCAACGAGTGTATGTAGGGTGGACCAGCGAGCTTGCGAGCGCCGGCCCACCAATTTGCAATACGCCGTCATTGGAGCGCCGAACCATCTTCAAACGCCAACGAATGCAAAATGCAAAATGCAAAATGGTGCAAGCGGACTTTGGACTTTCCACTTTCCACTTTCCACTTTCCTCACCTGAACCCTGAACCCTGAACCCTTGCATGCGTGTTCTCTCCGGCATCCAGCCCACGGGCCGCTTTCACTGGGGCAATTATTTTGGCGCGATCCGCCAGTACATCGACCTGCAACACGGCAACGAGGCGTATTACTTCATCGCCAACCTGCACGCGCTGACCACCGTGCGCGAGCCGAAGATCCTGGAGCAGAACACCGTCGATGCTGCGCTCGACCTGTTGGCGTTGGGCCTCGATCCTAAGCGGGCCACGTTGTTCGTGCAGTCCGACGTGCCGGAGGTATCGGAGTTGGCCTGGCTGTTGATGACCGGCACGCCGATGGGGTTGCTCGAGCGCTGCCACGCTTATAAAGACAAAAAGGCCAAGGGACTGCCGGCCGACGCGGGCCTGTTTACCTATCCCGTGCTGATGGCCGCCGACATCCTGATCTACGACGCCGACGTCGTGCCGGTGGGCGAAGACCAGGTGCAGCACATCGAAGTTTGCCGCGATGTCGCGGCAAGCTTTAACCATCATTTCGGCGAAACGTTTGTCTTGCCGAAGGCCAAGGTGTTGCCGCACTCGGCCAAGGTCCCCGGCACCGATGGCGAGAAGATGTCGAAGAGCTACAACAACACCTTGGAGTTGTTTGAAGAACCGAAGGCGTTACGAAAGAAGATCATGCGCATCGTGACAGATTCGCGGCCGATGGAAGAGCCAAAAGAGCCGGAGGGCGACCACCTGTACCAACTTTATTCGCTCTTTGCCACCGACGCCGAGCGCGAGGAAATGGCGGCGCTCTACCGGCGCGGCGGCTTCGGCTACGGGCAAGTAAAGCAGGCACTGGCCGACGTGGCCGACCGCTTCCTGGGCGGGCCGCGCGAACGTCGGGGGGAACTGGCCGCCAGGCCCGACGAGGTCAAGGCCATCCTGGCCGACGGGGCCCAGCGTGCTCGCCGCAAGGCTTCGCAAGTACTTTTGCGGGCACAACGGGCCTGCGGCGTAAAGTAGGTAGACGGTAGACAGTAGACGGTAGACAGGGAGCGCATGAGAGTCATCGGCATAGGCACCGACATCATCGAATGTTTGCGGATTGCGCAGATGATCGAGCGGCATGGCGAGCTGTTCATCAATCGGGTCTACACGCCGCTGGAGATTCGTTATTGCAACAGCCGCAAACAGGCCACGCAGCATTTTGCCGGCCGCTGGGCGGCGAAAGAGGCTATTCTCAAGGCGCTGGGTACGGGTTGGCGTAAAGGCATCAGTTGGCGCGACATCGAGGTGCGCAACGACAGCCTGGGCAAACCGGTGGTCGGCCTGCGCGGCGGCGCCGCCGACCTCGTGGCTCAACTTGGCATCTCTGAAATGCAAATCAGCATTTCGCACTGCCGCAGCCACGCCATGGCCTACGCGCTGGCGATGGGGCCAGACGAACGCAAGAATGCCGAATAGTGCTCATCCATGACGAGCGTGATCAGCCGAGCCGATCATCTTGCGGCACTCTTTTTCGCACGTGCGGCACTCCTTGGCACACTTTTTCATGTGGTCGTCGTCGGGAAACTTCTCGCACGCCTTGGCGCAGCCGGCACAAACTTCGGCGCACGCCTGGCAGATTTGCACCGCAAACGGTCCGCTGCGCGAGACGATTTGCGATGCTGCGGCACAGATCGTGGCACAATCACGGCAGGTCTCCAACGTTTCCAGGTGTTCTTTGTTGCCTTCTGCCAATTCGTGGCCGCAGTGCGTGGCGCAGCTCTCGCACTCACGCTGGCAATCGGAACACGCTTCGGCACAGGAAGAGGTCGCGTGATCGCTCGCGTGTTGGTGAGATCCATGCGATTTCGCTGAAGTCTTGTCGGCAAATACGGCCTGATTGGCCGTGGCCAGCGCCAAGGCCGACAAACTTGCCATCCCAAATTCGCGTCGTCCAATCATCGGTATACCTCCGAAAAAGATTTGTGGCCGCCCTTCGTTCCCATGCGCGTGCAATCTTCGTACCCGCTGGGCCGATCGACTGGGCAGTGCAACCACTATTTCCCGAGAATGGCGACTGAATCGGGCGGGAGTTCAACGCCGTTTTCGCGGATTTCCACGTTCGGCTCAGACGCCAGCCGGAGCGTATGCGGTCGATCGTCGCCCACGGGCACAAGCTGCCGCTTTACTCCGAGGTTGCACACGATGGTGATCCCACCGCGCTCGACGACGAGCCAACGGGCCTCTTCGTCGAATTCGACGCCCACCTTCTCTAAACGGCCGTCAGTCAGGACCGATTCCTGGCGGCGCAACTCGATCAGCTTTTTATGCCAGTCGAGCAATTCGTCGTGCGGCGAGGAACCCAGCTCCTTCCACTTCAGCTTCGATCGCTCGAAGGTGGCCGGGTCTTGTGGATCTGGGATTTCGTCGGGCGACCAGCCGAAGGCGGCGAATTCCTTGGGCCGGCCCTCTCGCACCGCCTTGGCCAACTCGGGCTCCTCAAAATCAGTGAAGAATTGAAACGGCGACGTGGCGGCCCATTCCTCGCCTTGAAATAGCATCGGTACGAACGGCGAGGTGAGCACCAGCGCCGCGCCCACCTTCAGCCGCCCCCTGCTCATCAGGTGGCTGCTGCGGTCGCCCTGTGCCCGGTTGCCTAATTGATCGTGGTTTTGCAAGTAGCCCAGAAAGCGGTGCCCCGAAAGGCCGAGCGTCGCACGGCCATGTTTGCGGCCACGGAACGCCGAGTAACGCCCGGCATAGACGAAATTCTGCCGCAGGGCGAGCGCCAGGTCCGACAAGCGGCCGAAATCGGCGTAGTAGCCCTCCTGTTCGCCGGTCAGTACGGTGTGCAAGGCATGGTGGAAATCGTCACTCCATTGCGCATCGTAACCGAAGCCGCCGATCTCCCAGTTGCGCACCACGCGCGGGTCGTTCAGGTCGCTTTCGGCGATCAATACCAGATGCCGGCCGAGATGAGCCGATAAGTCGGAAACCTCCGAGGCAAGTTGTTCCAGAAAGGGAATCGCTGAAGTGTCGACGATGGCGTGGATGGCGTCGAGCCTGAGGCCGTCGGCATGGTAGTTGCGCAACCACATCAGGGCGTTGTCGATAAAGAACCGCCGCACCTCGTCGCTCTGTGGCCCGTCGAAGTTGACTGCCCAGCCCCAAGGCGTGCTGTGCCTGTCGCTGAAATAAGGTCCAAATTCGTGCAGGTAATTGCCCGCGGGCCCCATGTGGTTGTAGACCACGTCGATCAAGACGGCCAGGCCGGCACGGTGGCAGGCGGCCACCAGGCGCTTGAGCCCCTCGGGCCCGCCATAACCGTGATGGACCGCGAAGATATCGACGCTGTCATAACCCCAACCGCGTTTGCCAGGGAACTCATTCACCGGCATCAGCTCGACGTGCGTGACTCCCAGGTCGACCAAATGCGGGAGCTTCTGGATCACGGCGTCAAAGGTGCCTTCGGGCGTAAAGGTGCCGACGTGCAGCTCGTAAATCACCGCTGCCGGAAGTGGCGGCGCCTGCCATCTCTTGTCGTCCCACTTGAACCTGGAGTGGTCGACTCTTTGCGACGAACCGTGCAGACCTCGTGGTTGAAATTGAGAGCGCGGATCGGGCCTGGGCGGGCCTCCTTCGAGGCAAAACGCATAGTCGACGCCGAAAGGCACTTCGACACGGCTTTGCCACCAGCCGGCCCCGGTTTCAATCATATCCGACCGACGCCCACCGACTTCAAGCTCGACTTTTGTTGCACGGGGTGCCCAGACGCGCACGGCCATTGCTCTACTCTCCCCGATGAACGTTTCAGGCAACATATGATTCGCCGCCCCGCATACGTCATGCCGGCCAGTACGTTAGGCTTT
>DASSFG010000911.1:0-7120 GCA_035694685.1 Pirellulales bacterium | reverse complement strand
GCGATTCGCTGCGGGATTGCCATGCAGATCACGAACATCCTGCGCGATCTGAAGGAAGACGCCGCCGCCGGCCGCGTCTACCTGCCACAAGACGATCTCGCTCGGTTCGGCTACTCCAACGACGATTTGCGGCGTGGCATCATCGACCGCCGCTTTCGGGATCTGATGCGCTTTGAGGTCGCCCGGGCTGAATCGCTTTACAAAGAGGCGGCGGAGCTCGATCGTTGGCTCACTTCCGACGGGCGCGCGGTGTTTGGCGCGATGACCACAATCTACCGCGGCTTGCTGGACGAGATCAAACGGGCCGACGGCAACGTGTTTGAGCGGCGCATTCGGCTCACCACCTGGCACAAGCTGCGGATTGCCGGTCGCTGGCTGCTGTTGCATCCGCCGCATACTGTTCGTCCGCCCTTCGAGGCCGCGAGGCGATGAGCGTCGTCGATGGCTCTCGGCCAATCGCCATCGTCGGCGGCGGTTTAGCGGGCCTGGCAGCAGCGGTGGCGCTGGCGGAAAAAGGGCTAAGCGTCGAGTTGTTCGAAACGCGTCGCCGCCTGGGCGGACGGGCTACGAGTTTTTACGACACGGCGAGCGGCGAATGGATCGATCATTGTCAACACGTGGGCATGGGTTGCTGCACGAACCTGGCCGACTTTTGCCGCCGTACCGGCCTGGCCGAATGCTTGCGACGCGACAAGGTGCTCTATTTCTTCGGGCCCGACGGCCGCTGCCATCGTCTCACGGCCAGCCGTTGGCTGCCCGCCCCCGCCCACCTGGCTCCGGCCCTTTTCAGGCTGGGATATCTCAGTCTTGCGGACCGGTTGGCCATCGGACGGGCGATGCTCCGCCTCGCCAGAGTTCGCCCTGACGACGATTCGATGACCATTGGCGAGTGGCTGAGGCGCGAGCGCCAGAGCCGCCAGGCGATCGAACTGTTCTGGTCGGTGGTGCTCGTGAGCGCTTTGGGCGAGGAGCTGGACCGTGCCTCGCTGACCCAGGCCCGTAAGGTTTTTGTCGATGGCTTTCTTGCCGCGCGCCAAGCGTACGAAATCGACGTGCCGGTCGTGCCTCTCGGCGAGCTCTACGGCGAGCGGCTGCAAGCCTGGTTCGACCGGCATGGAGTCGCGCTGCACTTGGGCGCCGAGGTGAAGCGTGTCGCCGGCAATGCCTCGGGCATATCGTGCATTGAATTGGCCGACGGCTCGCGACGTGACGTCGCAGCCGTCGTCGTGGCGGTCACCTGGAGGCGGGTGCGCGAGCTTTTCGATGAGCCATTGCTCAATTGCCTGCCCGAAATAGCCGATGTCGAGCGAATTGAGGCGGCCCCGATTACCGGGGTCCATCTTTGGTTCGATCGTGAAATCACTTCCCTCGCCCACGCGGTGCTGGTCGGCCGGTTGAGCCAATGGCTGTTCAATCGCGGTCGCGGGGCAGGCGAAGGGCCGTCTTCGAACGAACATTACTATCAGGTTGTGATTAGCGCCTCGCGGTCGTTGGCCGGCCGCGAGCGGAGCGAGGTGATTGAAGAGATCCTCGGCGAGCTGGCATCGATCTGGCCGCAGGTTCGCGAAGCGAAGCTGCTGCGGTGGCGGATGATCACGGAGCAAGCGGCCGTTTTTTCCGTGCGGCCCGGCATGGAACGGTTGCGTCCGCCACAGCAAAGCTCGGTGGCCAATCTCGCCTTTGCCGGCGATTGGACCCGCACCGGCTGGCCCGCGACGATGGAAGGCGGCGTCCGCAGCGGCTATCTCGCCGCGGAAGCCATCTTGCGGGCCTTCGGGCGCTCAGACGGGCTGTTAGCGCCCGACCTCAAACCAAGCCTTCTAGCGAGGCTGCTTTTCCATCTTCCGCCGTCTGCTCCGGAGCTCGTCCCGGCGGACGGCTGACTGCCAAGCCGACCGTATGCGTGGCCGCAGGGGACACACGAAAGGTGTCGCTCCTGAAACTGGCAGTGTACAGTGCGAGCAAACGGAGGTCGTGACGATAGAGGTTTCTGCAACTTTGCTTCTCAGAAGGGGGCGCTGACGAAATGATTGTGAAGGACGTTCTCGTCTTCAACTCGGATGCTTTTTCGCTGGAGCCATCCATTGACGAGAAGGGACTGCAATACGACCTGCCGGTCGGCCAGATACTTGAAGGAACGACTTGAGGCCGTAGCAACGAATTGGGACATTTCCGATCCGGTCTGGGAGCACTTCGGAGCCGTTTTGAATCTGCGCCAGGACCGGAAGGTATTTACGCTTGTCTGCAGTTGGCAAGGCGAAAACGCGTGGGCAATTGTATTCGGATGGGATGGAGCTATTTCCCAATCCGAATCGCGGTGAACCGGCATGGAACCCTCGGAATGCAGTTTCAGTCGGTGCTCCCATTGCTTCCGCCAAAAACGGTCCACGACAGCGACCGTCCGCGGTCGCAGGTGTGAGGTGCAACTCCAATGATGGCAACTTCGCCACGGATCGTGGATTGGCAGGAATGACGATGGATCAAGATGCGCCAAAACGGCGCTCGTGCTCTGCCATGGCCCAAACGCGCAGCTCTCCGAAGAGTTGGGCGAGTGCGTCTGGCAGATAGTGGGCATTAAGGCCACTGGGATTGGGCAGAACCCAAGCGTGGCTGCCGCCGAACAGAGGCTGTTGCAGGCCGACACGGGCGTCTTTGATACCGGAGACGACGCGGTAAGGATGAAGGCCGACAAAGGCGACGACGGTCGGACGCCAGCGCCGTACTTTGGCTTCGAGGCGGCGGCCGCCGGCGCGAAGCTCGTCGTTGGTGAGCTCATCGGCGCGAGCCGTGGCGCGATCGACGACGTTGGTGATGCCTAGCTTAAGGTCGAGGAGCAGGGATGATTCAAAGGGCGAAAAGAGGCGCGGGGTGAATCCGCCGCCGTACAGGGTGGGCCAGAAGCGATTGCCAGGGCGGCCAAAGTGGTGGCCGATGGCGGCGGTGTAGAGCCCGGGGTTAATCCCGGCGAACAGCACGATAAGGTCTTTCGCCGCGATATCCGGGATGGTCTTATTGCGCGCCGCGAGGATTTGCGCTTTGCTGGGTTTCCAGGGTGTGACTCGTTTCCGATGCAATGGGCGTCTCATTCCAACTGTTCTTTATGGCAACCATGTGGCATAGCCGCCCTCGGCTTTGTCCAGGGTCAACGCCGCCATAGGCGGTGAACCACAGCCGAGGGCGGCTATGCTACATCGCCTTTGCTCGCAACTCAACTTTGCGGCAGCACGTAAATAACCGTGCGCGATCACAGGGCGGCCGATGTTTAGCAGAAAGATGCCTCCGGCTTGCCCGGAGGAGTTTCACGCTTGTCATCTATATTCGCCGCTTTCAAATGAACCTTTCCGCGGGCCTTTGTGCCGCCTTCAGCGGCAGAAAGGCCCGCGAAAGGACAGGAAGGGGCGTCGCTGTCATCGAAGAGGTCGTATGCGGTAAGAGGCGTTGCCCTCGTCATGCGCGAGAATTGCACTGTTGACAAGCGAATCTCCATTGCATCCGAGACCAACAACATGCCATCCGAGTTCTGCACGCGACTCAAACGCGGCAATAGGCTCCTCGGCACCATGGTCACCCTCGCATGTCCAGCGACCGCCGAGGTTCTGGCTAACATCGGCTTTGACTGGCTATTCGTCGATGGTGGTAATCGGGGTGTTCAGGGGGCAATCGAGTCGAGTCGCCTGGCTTGACGAAAGTCGGTGCGGAAATGTTTACTTCAGGTTCGCATTCATCCTTTGCGATTTGAAGAGCTTATGGACTTCGCCGGGGTTTTTGAAACACACTTTACCATCGGCTTGGACGGCGCATCCGGCATCGACGCGCTGCGGGACTGGGGCCAAGCGCGTGGCCTCAAATGCCTGCACATCCTGCTGGACCGCGGAGCCAGTCCATCGCAGCCGATGCTCACCCACCGCGGCAGCGGCGATCTCGCGAGCGAGTTGCGGATTGCCAACGATTTGAGCCGGCAGTTGGAAGCGTCGGGGTTTCGTGTCACACGAATCAAAATCGAGGCAGCGTGCACGAACCGTGACGTGCCCGCGACGGATGCCGAGGCCATGGCGCATCCCGAGTTGTATTTCGAGCATCATGTGAAGTTGCTGCTGGAGCCCCAAACCGACATGGCGCCCCTGGCAAGTCTGGCGCAAGAACATGGTGCTCATCTATCGCGGAACGCACTGACGACCCGCCCCGACGGACGTGAGGAGCGATTCGTGACGCAACGATGCTGCCTGGTAGGCCGGCAGGTCGCTCGCCGCCGCCTGGATGCCCTATTGAACAGCCTGAAGCTGAACGGTTACCCGGTCCTAGACATCGAAGAAGAATTCGTTGTCCTCGACACCAACGGCGCCATCGACGCTGGTTGGATTGAAGTTTCCTGACGTAGCACAGTGGAGATGCGCGCATGGATGAGTTTTGGAAATCCATGTTGAAACGCCTTTGGCCGGGGTCGGACCGTCCCCGCGACGATGAAGGCGACTCGGGCGCGGATCCGCAACTCGCTGTCCCGGCGGCCGAGACTGCTGCATCCCTGCAGAAACCGGATTGCTACCCTCGCACGTTTCAGCGCAGCCAGCCTGGGGACGAGATTCAAATGCCCGAAGTGTTTGATCCCGCCTTGAAACAGTTTGCACGCGCGATGCGCCAAGGGGAGCCGGCGTTTCGGGACCAGCAGGTGGCGCATGCCTGGCGCGCGGCGCGTCGTCAAGTCATCTATCATCTGCTGCGTATCGTCAGCGAATCAGAATGGCGTGACAACCTCATCCTGAGAGGAAGCGTGCTGCTCACCACCTGGTTGGGAGAAGTTGCCCGCGAACCGGGAGACATTGATTGGGTGGTGACACCTTCCACGCTTGGCGTGCGTAGTTCATTTTCAAACGCAATGCTCGACGGCTTGATCCGCCTTGTCGCGGAGCGGTCGCACGTTGGAGATATCGAAATCCTTGCGGCCGAGACGGCCGTTGACGATATCTGGACGTACGACCGGGCCCCAGGGCGCCGAATTGTTTTTCCCTGGCGTAGCACGGGCTTGGCACGTGGTTTCACGCAACTCGATTTCGTCTTCCAGCAGGAAATGCCATGTGCCGCGCAGCGAATCTGGATTCATATTGAGGGGGGCGGACGGGCCGAGCTCTGGACCGCTACTCCGGAATTATCGTTGGCGTGGAAGATCCTCTGGCTCGAAACCGACACGTATCCCCAGGGCAAGGATCTCTACGACGCCACGCTGCTGGCGGAACACGTCCTCCTTCCGCGCGATTTGCTGTTGCGCGTTTTGGAGCCATCACGCCGTGGATCACAGACGGCGTTTGGTCCCGCGTATATTCGTGGGTGGCAAGTCGATTGGGAGAACTTTCAGCGCGAGTATCCAACCGTTACCGGCACGGCTTCCGACTGGCAGGAGCGGCTGGTTCACGCCTTGCAACCCACCTTCGCCGAGACCAATCCTTAGCCTTATGAGCCCGGCGATCGCTTGGTTGCCAGTGGTTTCACGCCCACGGCCACCTTAAGCTGCTCAAGCAACTATTTTCGCAACGTGATTTCATAGTGATGCGTGAAGGCCGGGTCATCCTCGTGCGATTTGGGCGGCGAGGCCCGGAGGTGTGCCGTCTCGCCGCTTCTCTCATAAGAGAACGGCCTGCCGGTCAACGGATCGATGGGCAAAGGCACCGATACGTCCGACAGCCTTTCGGGCAATTTGCCGTGTTCGGCCGCGTAGAGCCGCATCGCTTCGACGTGACGCAGTAGGGCGATTCGCCGGTCGAGCCGTGCTTGAGCGAAAAGTAGTTTCGAAATCGCCGGCGCCAAATCAAACATAATGCGGCCTTCCTCCTGAACCCGGTTCGCTAGTTCCTCCGCTTGCCAAAACGGCAAGTTGACGAGCTTGATTACTTCGTCGTGCCGTTCTTCGCAGGCCCGCTTCTCGTCGAGCAACAGCACTTGCTCGGCGGGGAATTGGGCGACCAGTAGCTCACTATAGCCGCTCTCTATGAGACGGCGTCGAGCGGCCTTTATCGTCGCGGCGTCTTTCACTCGGTTCTCGAGCCAAGCGTAAAGGCTCCCCTCCTTTGTCAAATACTCATCGCCTTCAGTAACCCTATTGAAAAAGGCAACCGCCTGCTCCAGCTTTGCTCCGCTCATCGGCACCGTCGTGTCGAGTTGGCGGAAGGTTGGTTCCAGCCACATCCGTTCGCCTTGGGCACCGACGTTAATCGGCACCAGTGGAGTCGGCATATAGGTCAGCGCCCAATACAAGTTCGGGCTGTCGGGCTGGGCGATCAACTCTTCGACGGGATCCGTCGCTTGGGTAGCGACGGCGATGCCCACGAGGTTACCAATAAACGTGATATGCTGCCCCAAGTGCCGAGAGAGGCCGTACATTGTCTGGGCCGTCCGCACGGCGTCGTCATATCGCCGCTGTGAAACCTCAGCCCGGAAACGCACTTTGAGGGCCCGCGCCAGCAGCCGCAATTGCTGCACGTCCGGTATCAGCAAGCTAATGCCATCTTGCCTTAGCTTCAGCAGGATCTGCCAATCGGCCTGGTCGAGGCGGGCGGCCCAGTCGGCCTGTTTGAGCGCCGAGCCGCCGTAGTCCTGCAGCTCTTTGACCGGTAGCTCGTCGAGCGGCATCGTCAGCAGAGCCTCGCGGCGGTCGACAACTTCTTTGTCGAAGAAGAACTTCTGCTGCTCCATGAAGCACTTCAGATAATCTTCGATGGCATTGCCGGGGTTCATCTCCTTCAACTCCGGTAATAGTACGAATTTCAGTGCCGGCCTCGGCGCGGCAGCCGGCGACACCGTAAGCTTGACGAGCGTTTCCTTGGCGGAATCGGCTTCGTCGGCGACGCAAACGGCAGCCAGACTTAGCAAAACAGCGAAGCAACACAGACGTCGGTACATGGGATCTCCTGGGCGAAACGGAACGGGTTGGGAAAAACTAGTTGACGGCGGAGGGCAAAGGTGTGCCGAAGGCGTGCAGAGCGGGTTCGTTATCGATCAGAACGACCGAGTCCCCGAGGCGCTCATTGAGCGGCACCTCGTTCAGATCCTGGTGGATCGACCAAATATGCGCCGACGTCGGAACCGGCACGTTGGGCACGGCCAAGTCCTTCGATGGCGTTTGAGCGAC
>DASSFG010000910.1:0-16313 GCA_035694685.1 Pirellulales bacterium | reverse complement strand
GATCAGGCGTCAGGCGATTTCGTCCTGACGCCTGACGCCTGACGCCTGATTCCTCTCCTCGGTGGGCCGGCGCTCGCAAGCTCGCTTGTCCCACTCTACGGGCAACACACTCTTATTCCACTAGGCGCTGGAAACACGCTTGCACGGCGAGAGCGGCTCGATCAAGATAACGGCGTCTACCGTTGCTGCCTTTCGCGCCCGCCGAAAATGACGCCGCCCGCCTCGCTGCTCCAGGAAATCTGCACGCTTTTCGGACAGCCCGTCGCCGGCAATCCGACGCAGTACTTGATGGAGAAGGCGTTTGCGCATCACGGCTTGGAATGGCGCTACCTCACGCTGGAAATCGCTCCCGAAGATCTGGCCGACGCTGTGCGCGGCATGCGGGCAATGGGCTTCCGCGGCGGCAACGTGACGAAGCCGCATAAGGTGCCTGTGGTTCAATGGCTCGATCGGCTCAGCGACTCGGCAGCCATGATGGGCGCCGTCAACTGTATCGTGCGCGAAGACCGTCAGCTCGTCGGCGAAAACACCGACGGCAAAGGCTTCATGCGATCGCTCGCCGGATTGACGGACCCTGCTGGCAAGCGGATCGTGCTGTTCGGCAGTGGGGGTGCCGCGCGGGCCGTTGGCGTCGAATTGGCATTGGCCGGCGCGGCGGGCATTACCGTCGTCAACCGCACCCTGGAACGTGGCCAGGAGCTGGTCGATTTGCTGAACGCCAAGACGCAGTCCGCGGCCACCCTTGCCGCCTGGAATGGCGAGTACGCCGTGCCGGGCGATGCCGAGATTGTGGTCAATGCCACGAGCATCGGCATGAACGACCCCGATGCTCGTGTGCCCATCGATTTCAGCCGGGCGGCCAAGAACATCATTGTGGCCGACGTGGTGGCCAATCCACCCGACACCCGTTTTTTGGCCGAAGCCCGGCAGCACGGCGCAACGACGCTTGACGGGCTCGGCATGATCGTCAATCAGGCCGCCATCGCCTTTCAGCTTTGGACAGGCATCGAGCCCGACACCCTGGTGATGCGCGAGGCCGTCGAGGAGTTTTTGGGAGTGTGAGGCTTTGGAGTGCTGCGATTTATCGCCGCTTTGGTTCGTCGCGGAGCGACTTTCTTTTTCACGAGGGCGTGTTGAACAGCAAATGCCGACAAAAGAAAGCGGCTCCGCCGCAGATGAAAGCGGCGATGAATCGCCGCACTCCAAAAACATTCGAGCGAGACGAAGCATGAAATCTCATGTGTCATTGTCGTCGCCTGCTTCGTTTGGCTGGTGAAGCGTGGAACCGTTGAATGCCTTACTTCCCTCGTTGACCGTATTGACGGTGAACCGATTTCTTTGCGACCTATCCGAATAGAAACGGGATGAAGAAGAAGCGGGCTCTTCTTCACCATCGAGGCAAGCTCGATGGGGTCGGATGCGGCGGCGGTAACAGCAACACAGCGTCGGGACACTTTGGGCGTATAGTGTGGTCCGCGTTCCTTCGATGTCGCGCCGAGTAGAATAAAATGATGTCTCCGTCACAGGCTTTGTTTGCTGGTGAACTGTGGAACCACTGAGGATCTTTCGTTTTGTGACCGCGGGGCGCGCCTTTCCATTAAAGGAGCCGTTGGAGGTGAACGTGGAGTTCGACGACGGGGTGTGGATTTATCATAGCCCGCTCATCAATCTATGGGGCTACGGCGAACGGCCGGAAGACGCCTTGTGCGATCTGCACGAGAACTTCGCGTACCTTTGGGACGAGATCGCGCAAGAAGAAGATGAACGGTTGGATGGAAAATCCCTAGAAATCAAGCGCACCCTGCTCGACCTCGTGGCCGGTCAACCCGTGGCGACCGATGCCTAAGAGAGCTCGAGACGTGATCGCGGGCCTGACTCGAAAAGGTTTTCAGGCGAAGGAAAACGACCACACGTTTTTGCACCTTTTCATCGATGGGCGCAAGACGGCCGTGTACACGAAAGTAAGCCACGGTGAGAAGGACATCGGCGATAAGTTGCTTGGTCTCATGGCGAGGCAACTCAGGTTGTCGAGGCGCGAGTTTCTGGATTGGGTTGAATGCCCGGTCTCGGAGGACGCTTACATCGTGCTCCTCCGGGCAAAGGGCGTCGTTTCATAATCCTCGCCTGAGTCTCTCACGTTGCGAAGGGCATGGCCGTGCGTTAGCATGGCATTCGGCCTTTTACATATGCGAAAACAATAGACGCGGAGCCACTCACACCATGAGAGTGAAAACGGTTCTTTGCGCGGTTGTTGCCTGCTGGGTCACGGTTGGCGGCGGGGCAGACGAAACACGAGCGGACGGCGCAAACGCGGTGAGCCTGTTCGCTGGCAATTCACTGACTGGCTGGGATGACGGCGGAGAGCCGGCCAAAGGCTGGCGAATGGTCGACGGCGTTTTGCAAGGCGACAACAACTCGACGCCGCTTGTGTCGGGCTGGAGTTGGGGCGACGTCACGCTCAGCTTCCGCTGGAAGGTCCAAGGCGCGGCACTTTGGCGCCTGCGGCTTCTCCGCGTGCCTGACGGTGAGACGATCGCGGAGATCGTCTTCGGCGAAAAAACACCTTCGCGCGGCATCGTCGTTAGCTCCTCAAAGGGCAACGTAAAAATGATTTTGCCGGCTTCGAACGATGGTTGGCGGACGGCCACGCTTACTCGACACGGCGGAGTACTCGACTTGGAAACGGCTGCCAAATCACGGGACAAGACTCCCGCCGTAGGCGATGCGGGCTCCATCAGGGACGTGCCGACTGGCGATTCACGATTCTGCCTCGAGCTCGCACTGCTTGACGGCGCCGGCGCGCTAGCCGATCTCAAGGCCGTCGAGCCTGTCGGTGAACCGCTCTACAACGGCAAGGACCTCACCGGTTGGTGGACGCCGGGCAATATCAAGTCCTGGAAACCGAACGCGGATTCGATCATCTGCGTCAACGACAACGGCAACTACTTGCGGACCGAGCGAGAGTTTGCCAACTTTACGCTCTCGCTGGAATACCGCATGGCCAAGGGCGGCAACTCGGGCATCGGCATCCGCACCGCCCGCGACGGTTGGCCCTCGGGCGACGGCATGGAGCTGCAAATGCTTGACGAGCCGCAAACCGCGCCGATTACCCGGCACTCGACCATGGCCATCTATGGCAATTTGGAGCCGCTCACGAGAGCCGACCGTTCGCAAGAGTGGAACCGCGTCGTCGTGAAGGCCGAGGGCTATCTGATTTCGGCCTGGGTGAACGGCGTGCTCGTGCAGCACGCCAATACCGCCAAGTTACCCGAGCTGCGGCGGCGCAATCTCCAGGGCTGGATCGGCCTGCAAGACCACGGCGCTCGGACCGAGTTTCGCCACCTACGGGTGCTTGAGGCGGTCGATGGTCTCGGGCTACAAGCGTGGTACACGCCGCGCCCGCCAAGCGGATCGCAGCTCGTGCTCGAACGCTTGATGAACCCCGAACGATTGGCCGTTGACGACGGGCTTGGTTCCGGCGTGGTCGAAGCGAGCGCGGCAGGTAAAGTCGAGCAAATACTGGCCGAACTAAAAGGCCCCGCGGCGGTGGTGACCGTTTCGCGCACCAGCGTGCAGGGTCGGCTGGCGTTTTACTTCGACGGCGAAGCGGCGCCACGGCTTCAATGTCAGGCCGACAAGCTCGACGAGCGCTTGCCGCTCGTCGGACAAGACAGGCAGCCGCTCTTGACCTACGTGCCTTTTCACAAGTCGCTCAAGGTCACGATCAGCGGCGCGTCGGACGCCGATTATCGGTTCGAATACGTTACCTTCCCTGAAAGCGTGCCGTTGGAAGATTTCGCCGACGGGCAAAGCTGCGTGGCGCGCGGGCTGCTGCCCGCACTCTCGTATCGTGACGAACAATTAGGCTGGGGCACGCACCGCGAGGCCGATCCCTTGCCTCGGGCCGGCAAGCAGGACCAGAAAATCGAGGAACAAAGCCAGGCGATGCTGGTTGATCTCGAGGGGCCGGGCATCGTCGAGTGGACCAAGCTCGTGGCCGCGCCGTCGCTGTTGGATGACGACGAACTTTGGCTGGAAGTGACCGCCGACGACGAGAGCACGCCGACCATCAGCACGCCCGCGCGGTACTTCTTTCCCGGCCTGGCTGGCGGCAACTACCACAACTACGTGGTCACAAATCGCAATGGCTGGACGAACATGCTGGCCATGCCGTTCGTCAGGCGGTTGACCATCGCCGTGTCGAACCGTGGCCGCCGGCCCGTGCATCCCGTGGGTGTGACAGTCTCCTATCAGCGGCTCGGCGACAGCAACGATCCGCGTTTGGCCCGACGTCTGCGCGGCGTATTCATGGACGAAGCAGATTCGTCGTCGGAACGTTCGTGGGTGAAGCAGTCGGGCGGCGGGCGTTTCATCGGGCTGGTTACCCAATACGGCAAAGCAGCGGCAGGCGTCGACTCGCTCCTACTTGACGGTCAATCACGCGACGGTTGGCGTTCCGCCGACTGGCAAACGCTGCTGGGCATTCAGCCCAAAGCAGCCGACGAGCGACACAGCTTAAGCGGCCGGCAAGGCGGATTCCAATGGCGTTTCTTTTTGCTCGCACCGCCTCAGTTCCGCGAGTCATTCGACCTCCGGGCCACGCAAGGCCCACGTCTTGGCAACCGGCTGGCACTGTTCTACATGGACGCCGAGTAGCTTCCAACGTTGCAAAAAGTGCCGACGACGGTTAGACTTGCGCTAGCAGCCTGTTGAAAAACGGGGACTGGGTCCGAGCAGCTCGACTCCATGCCGCGAATCAAGCACCTTGCGAGGTGCCTGTCCCCCTTTTTCAACAGGCTGCTGGTATCCCGCATGCAGGGAAGATAGATGAGTCAAGCCGCCGAAAGCCAATCGCCGCCCCAAGAGAACGAAGATTGCGAGCGGCTCGAGCGCCGCATCGGCTACGTCTTCAAGGACAAGGAGTTGCTGCGCGCGGCCCTGACCCACGCCTCGGGCGCCTCGCATCGCTTGCGGTCCAACGAACGGTTGGAGTTTCTGGGCGACGCCATCATGGGCGCCGTGGTGTGTGAGCTCCTCTACCGTCAATACCCCGACTATCTGGAAGGCGACCTGACCAAGATCAAATCGGTCGTCGTCAGCCGTCAGACCTGCGCGAAGATAAGCGAGGCCCTGGGACTGGAGAAGTTTCTCGTGCTCGGCAAAGGAATGACCACGCATCCCACCGTGCCGCCTTCGCTTTTGGCCGACGTCTTTGAATCGCTGATCGCGGCCATCTACCTCGACGGCGGCGACCAGGCATCACGGCCGTTCATCGAAACGTACATGGGCCCCGAGATCGAGCTGGCCGCCGGCGGCGACCACTCGGGAAACTACAAATCGCTGTTACAGCAACTCGCCCAGCGCGAACGGGGCCAAACGCCCACCTACGTGCTGCTCGACGAGAAAGGCCCCGACCACAGCAAGTGTTTCAAGATGGCCGCTCAGATCGGCCGTATGCGCTTTGCCGCCGCCTGGGGGCGCAACAAGAAAGAAGCCGAGCAGCGCGCCGCCCAGAACGCCCTCAGCGAGCTCAATGGCGAGCCCGTGCCGTATCCGTCGGACTAGTGTTCTGTCAGCCGTGGATTGGTGGATGGATGGTGGCGAGTATAGCGTAGGGTGGGACGAGCGAAGCGAGTCCCACCGCCAGACTTCGATAGCCGCCCATGCCGCGGTAGTGTCCTATGAGCACGTCACGGCAGTTTAGTTTGCGGCGGATGTTCGCATCGACCGCTGTGACCGCTTTGGCTGTTCTTCTCCTGCGGGGTGCGCTCGCGTTTCAAGACAAATGGAAAGGTTATATCGGCCCCGATGAGGTTGCCGTCCTACTGTTACTATATGCGGGGGTCGTTGCTGGGGTGGGCGCGGGCGCGGGCCTCCTTTTTCGCTCGACCCTGCGTGGTGCGGCAATTGGGTTGGCAATCTATGCCGCCCTACTTATCTGCGGATTCTTTATCCGATGACGTCTCGCCTTGAGCTCGGGGCAGCCAAAGTACTTTGGACACGAGCAGATAATACTACAGCGATAACTCGTGTTTTCGTCGCATCGGCGGCAGGCCGGAAAGTTGGATGCCTTGGCGATGTAATTTGTCGATCGTCGTTCGTCGGCAACCTGTCGCGAAAAATCAAAGTTCGCTCGCCTCGACTCGCTTTTCAATCTGATACGGAACCTTGCCCCGCGCAAGTTCGCGCCACGCGAAAACCGGCATCGTCCCAGGTGCTGGCCGGAGACGCATACCAGCGCTTCGCGGATCGTGCGTAAGCCGTACTTATCTTATAAGAACTCCCCCGAAGCACGCGCCAGGCGGAGTTATCAGGGCCCGATGTATCGCCGACATCGACGGCGGCGTAGGCGCCATGCGCGTCCCAGCACCATTCCCAGACGTTTCCAAGCATGTCGTACATACCGAAGGCGTTGGCCAATCTTGTTCCCACGGCTTGGATGCTTCCCGCGGGATGCAGCACGCCGTGCTTCCAAGCGGACGACGCCTCATACCCGCAGGGCCAAGGCGACGTTGTTCCCGCGCGGCAAGCATATTCCCATTCCGCTTCCGTAGGCAGGCGATATCCCTCTCCGCCGAGCACCGCGACGCGATCGTCCTGCCGCGCGTAGTACGGCGCCAGCGATTCCCGTTTGCTGAGTCGGTTGCAGAATTCGACCGCGTCAAACCATGACACGGTGTGCATGGGGTGTTGGTTTGCATCCTGGACCCGCACGCGGCCTTGCTCGCCCCGCGCGCCATCGGCGACCGAGGACTGCTTTCGGCCCATCACGTCGGTGTATTGCTGCCGCGTTACCTCGAACGTTCCGAGGTAGAATGCTTGCGTGAGCAGCACGCGGTGCCGTGGAGATTCGGAACGGAACTGGTCTTGCCAGTCCTTGTTTGTCACGCTGGCGACCAGCCCGTCGACTTCGGCCTGCGAAGTACCCATCATGAACTCGCCCGGCGGAATCAACGTTAACCTCATGCCGATTGAATTTGCGAGGAGCACTCTCGTATTCAAGGCCCGCGCGCAGCGGTCTTGGTAGTACTTCGCCTTCTCCACGGAGAACGGAGCACGTGCGGGCTCCATGCCATCGACACCCCGGACGGGCCTGGCTAGTTGCGGCGCTGCGTCGCCCCGAGCTCCTTCAAGGCGGGGCAACTGCGGCAATCCTTCCAACAAGATCGTTCCCTCGGCATCTTTGACGCGTATATTGCGGAAACGAAAAGCAGCGCCGGTCTCCATGCACCAGCCGACGCGCCCGTGGGCCTGCCGATCGGTATTGAAGGTCGGCAAGATGTTGTGCCCGTCGAGGAAGCAATCGCCATGCGGCCCACGGACTTTGACCTCGACGTGATACCAGTCGCCTTCGCACAGTTTGAACGGGCCCTGTGCCACCAGTCCAAATTTGCCGTTGCTTGCGCATTCAACGAATTGCAACGTGTTATTGAGAGCGCCGATCACATACGAGTAATGGTTCGCCTCTTCCTCGTAACGAAAGTGAGTGCGGAGCCCCCAACCATCGAGAAGTTTGACGTCAAACGAAAAGTCGTAGTCGGTCCAACTCGGGTCGCCGAAGAACAGGCACACACCCGGCTGAAGGGAACTCTGCACGAGTTCGTCGCCATCGATCGACCAGCTTTCACTAAACGCTGTCGGAATGTCGCACGCGAACCGCTTCGGCGCGTTCGACGATTCTGAATCTGCCGGGCGACCCTCCGTAGCCGGCATGGCATGTTGCACGTTGCTTTCGACCGGACCAACGCCCGACGCCTTGAAGTGGGCCGCGATGCCCGTCACCAGCGCTCCAACCATCAGCACAAACGCCACTGTCTGCGCCGCGCGACGCCGGTTGCGTTGCGTCGTCGCTTTCGAATCGGCCGCGGCGAGGTTGATGGTCGGCGGCAATTCGTCGGCGGCAGTCGGCGCCGCGGGCATGAGGTCGGGCTTAAAGAAAGGCAGCAGCGCTTGGGCGACGGCGATGGGCGTTTCGTACCGATCGACTGGCTTTTTGGCCATCATTTTGGCCGTTATGGCTGCCAAACTCATTGGCACGTCGGACCGCAAACGATTCAACGCCACCGGCTCGCGCTTCTGGTGCGCTTCCAAGACTTCGTAAAGGCTCGCCCCCTGGAACGGGGTTTTGCCCGACAACAGGAAATAAAGCGTGCAGCCCAGACTATAGATGTCGGCGCGGATGTCGGCGCGGCGAGCGTCGAGCGCCTGCTCGGGGGCGACATAACCGGGGGTGCCGAGCATTTGGCCGCTTTTCGTGAAATCTGATTCCAGGCCCCTTTCGCTGGTCGCCTTGGCCAGTCCAAAATCGAGGATCTTGACGGCGTGCTTGTCTCCCTCAATCGAGAGCATCAAGTTGTTGGGCTTGATGTCGCGATGGACCATTCCCTTCTGGTGCGCGTGCTCGAGGCCCAAGGCGACCTGGTGGACGTAATACGTGGCATGGGCCACCGGCAACGGTCCGCTCTGCTTGACGACCTGCGCGAGATCCTGGCCTGGCACGTACTCCATGGCGAACACCAGCAGATCGCCGGCACGCAGCGCGGTGTAAGCAGCGACGACATTCGAGTGACGAAGTTTCGCCGCCGAGCGAATTTCTTGCTGGAAGCGTTCCAACGCCCCAGGTTGGTTCAGCAGCGCCTGGTTGACGACCTTGAGGACTTCAACCCGACCCAGCGAACGATTGCGGGCCAGGTAGACAACTCCCATGCCGCCGCGGCCGAGCTTGCTGAGGACTTCGTAATCCGGCAGGCTCGCCAACTCCGGCGGGACCACCACGTCGGCCAGCACGTTGCCAGGCTGCCGCCGTTCGTTGACCTCACCCTCACAGGCCGCGGTTGACTTCAGCTCGGGAGTGGCGCTCGCCTCCGGTTGGCTTGACCCGAGGCCGCGCGCCCCGCGCAGACGGTCGACAAAGCTGTCGCCCGGCAGATCCGAGACCCTTTGGCGACAATCAGCGCAGGTATCGAGATGCCGGCCCACCGTCTCGGCGAGCGCCGCATCGAGCTTGCCGAGCCCAAAGTCGCTCAGCAACGACTCTGAAGGGCAGTCGGTGTTGGCGGCGCTCATTAATCTCCCTCCCCCGGCGTTGTCTCAACCCGCAAAGGAATCTTCGCAAATTCGTCATGAGTCAGCAGTTGGTCGTAGATCAGCAGCTCATCGACGAGCCCGTGAAATTTGTCGGCCCGACGTTGAAATGTCCAGAATTGAATCGGGTTGTTGGGAGGGTTGTCTTTGTGGCGTTCCAACGTTCGGGGAATGTCAAATTCACCGGCCAGGGAGCCGTTGAGATAAACGATTGCTTTGCCGAGGTTGAGATCCAGCCCACATGCCACCACCGTCCACCTGCCTGGCTCAAGTCGGGCGGCTTGTACCTCGCGATAGAAATCGCCTCCGCTAAGGCTGAAAGCGAGATTGCCAGTCGATAAGCGACTCAGTCCAAACCAGCCATTCCAGTCCGCTCCTATAATGTAGTTATGTCTGTCAGCGAAATCGTCCGCCTTAAAGCGCACGGCAACGGTGAAATGACTCAGATCGAGCCGCCGACTGACGAGCATTACCGCGTCACCTTCGCCGCCGGCTGAAAGAGGCTGGCCTTCCAAATACATCGCGCCATCGCGAAAGCCGACGTTTCTAAGTGTGGAGGAGTTCGCCTGCTGCATTTCATCGGCGCCATTACCGTTGAAAAGGAACCGAGCCACAAGCTTGCTGGGACGAACCGGATTATTGGCGGCGGCCTCCTTCGCTGCGGCTTCTGCCAATGCTTCTGCCGTCGCGGTTCGTGGGTGCCGCGAAACGCGCGGCGAAGTCGTGTCCAGGCGCAGGGGAATCCTGTCGAATTCAGCGGGCGAAAGCAGCCTATCGTAAACGATTAATTCGTCGACGAGACCGTGATAAACGGGACCTCGCGCGTGATCGCCAAAGGTCCACCTGTGACGCGTCGGGCCAATGTTTTGGAGCTGAGATTCGTGCGGAACGTCAGATTCGCCCGCCAGGGCGCCGTTGACATAGGCAACGCACTTGCCCGCCTCCAGATCGACGCCGCACGCGACGGTCGTCCAACGCTCAGCACTGATCGTCGCCCCCGTGAATTCGTGCAGGTATTTGTCCTGGCCGAGGCTGACGCAGAGATTTCCCTGGGGCGAACGAAAGAGACGGAAGAAACTAGGGGAATCCATGCCGAGAACGGTTTCGTGCGTCGCATCAAACACCGACGCCTTGAAACGCAGGGCCACGGTGAACTTGTGGAGGTCCATCAGATCTGTTCCCAGGTAGACGGTGGTTTCGCGGCCACCGCCGTTGAGCGCGTGCAGGCCGTTGACGTACAGTGCGTCGTCGCGATATTCGACATTCTTGAGCTGCACGATGCTTGCGGCGCTCACCTCATCCTTGCCGTTGCCATTGAACAGAAAATCAGCGATCGGCTCGGGCAGGCCGTTTTCGGGACCAGACCGCCCTGGCTGCAAGCCGCGCGTCACATCCTTCGGGTTCAGCGGTTCTCGATTGTCGGCCAGCAGAACGGGATGCACCCCGCCGCCAACTTGCGAATCGAACGTCACGTAAGGGTTGGCGGAAGTTGCCTGAAAGCCGACGCCGAGTCGATCTCCTGGTTGCTTGTTGATCTCCGCTAACGGGACTAAAAAGCAATCAAGGCGAGCGCGTTGGCCATCGTCCAGATCAAGGAAACGTATCGCGCCGCGACCTTCCGATCCACCCTCGAACCTCTCAGAAGTCGTTAGGATTACCGAACGGCTAAATCCAAACCGAGTTGTCAAGTGGTACCGGCAGTCGACGTTTGGGGTGATGCTTAGATCCGGGGCGACGACGAGCGTGAGCTTTGAATTGTCGCACAGGGAATAGTCGCCGAGGCCATCCTCATGGTCTTTCCAGACGATGGCCTGCACGTAGAGATGCTCCCGATTGTTCCAGAGCGAGACGCGCAGCTCGTCGTTGTCGCACAGCAACTGCGCGCGCTCCTGGGGAAAACCGAATGCGCCGTGCTTCTTTAGTTCGAGAAGATTGATTGGAGGCGACGGCGAGCCGTCTGCCGACACGGTCGTGGATTCCCGCTCGGCGACCACAGGTTTAACCGGAACAATGGGTCGTTTGGCCGGAGGTCCCTCGCGTTCGGTTGCGTTCACCGTCTTACCCTCGCGCGTCGCGGCGTTTGGCCGTCCGCGATTCGGCGCGGCGTCCTTGTGTTCCCGGTTCTTCGGCGTTCCTGGCTTGGGTCCTTCGCTCTGACGCGGCTGGGTGCCGACCAAGTTGTCTGCGTCCTTATTTCCGAGAGAGAGCAGAACGCACAAGACAACCAGTAAAGCCGCGGCGCCAACCGCAGCGGCGAACCGCCGCGGCCGTCGTGCTTTCGGTTTTGGACCCGGCGCAAGCACAATGACTGGCGGCTGCGGCGACGGCGTCGCGGCGACAGGCACGGGCCTTGGGGCGGCGGCTGCCGCATTCGCGCCCGCCTTGAAGAAGGGCACCAGGGCTTTGGCGACCTCGCCCGGCGTCTGGTAGCGCTCGGCGGGATTTTTGGCCATCATCTTGGCAACCACGGATGCCAATTCGACGGGTATCTCCACGCGGATCTTCTTGAGCGTACGAACGTCACCGCTGTCGTGCGCCGTCGCCACTTCCGATGCGTCCTCCCCATGAAACGGCATCTGGCCCGACAGCAGGAAGTAGAGCGTGCAGCCGAGGCCGTAAACGTCGGACCGAATGCTGGGCTTCGCTGTGTCGACTATCCGCTCGGGCGCCATATCGTCGGCAGCGCGGATCGCCTGGCCACGATTGGCGAACCCCGTTTCCGCGCCGTCGTCGCCGATTGCCTTGGCCAGTCCGAAGTCGGAGATTTTGACGACGTGCCTCTTGCCTTCGACGGCCAGGATCAGATTCTCCGGCTTGATGTCGCCGTGTAACACGCCTTTTTGCAACGCATGCTCCAGCCCCCGCGCTGCTTGGTGCACGTAATAGGCTGCGTTCGCAATAGGCAGAGGACCTCGCTGCCGGACTAGCCGCCCTAAGTCGATTCCATCCACGTGCTCCATCGCCAGCGTCAAGAATCCGCCGAGGCGAACAAGGCGGTAGGTCGCCACGATGTTGGCGTGATTGAGCGCAGCAGCCGCACGAATCACTTCGTGAAGCCGCTCCGATACTCCCGCGCATTGCAACAGTGCCGGGCGAAACACCTTCAGCACCTCGAGCCGGTCCATCAAGCGGTTGCGGGCCAGATAGACCGTGCCAATCTCGCCGTGACCGACTTCGTTGAACACCTCATAATCGGGATCATTGGCGAACTTGAGGGGTGCGCCACCCGCAACCGATCGGCCGACATTCGTCGATCGATCGCGCCGGAGCGGTGGATCGGCCGGCGGAGTTTCAGCGTCGCCGGCGAAATGGCTGATCGATTCGCCGGGCACAAAGCTCGGGTGCGGCTTATCTGCCACGGTCCCTGCGCCCTTGGCTTCGCGCAGTCGGTTCACGGAGCTGTCGCTCCGCAGCTTGGCCAACCGTTGTCTACACGTCGTGCATACTTGGAGATGTGCACTGACCGTCTCGGCGCTCGCCGCATCGAGCTTGCCGAGTGCGAGGTCGCTGAGCACCGAATCCGGCGGGCAGGGAGCACTCGCGGTTCGCATACGACTGCCTTCAAAGGAATTTCAGCAAAGCCATACGAGCAGTCATAATACCCCGCCCTCCGGCGGGGTCAAGCAGTGGCGACCACGCGGGGCAAGCACAGCGGGTAGACGGTAGGCGGGGCTGGAAGGCGAAACTGGGCCGCGCGTTCCAGGGTAAAAGATATGGAGCAGCCTGTTTCTCGCGCTCCGTCGACGCGCTCGCACCATCGAAAGGATCTTGCCATGCGCCGCCTCACGCCCGCTGTTCTACTGCTCGCCGTGACCGCGACTAGCTGGCATCAAGCCTGCGCCATCGAGCCGCAAGCCGGCGCCGCTCGTGACACCAAGTATCTTGTCTTCCAAGTCTGGCCCTGTGAGTGTCAAAAAGCGGGGTTGCTCGCGGGCTCGATCCGTGAGGCCGTCGCGAGCAACCCCGAGTAGTTCGGTTATGAACAGCCCATGCTGTTGCCGCAGTTGTGGCAAAGATAACAGTTGCCGTTGCGCACCGTGATCGCTCCGCAGTTGTCGCAGGCCGGAGCGTCGGTCTGGAAACTGGCGAATTGGTCGCTACGCACCGCCGGACCCGCCAAGTCGTCGCTCAGCTTCCACCTGGCGGGCATGAGGCCCGCCCGTTCCAGCAGGTCAGGCTTGCCAGCCTGACGCGCGTCAGGCTGGTTGGCCAACGCCGCACTTTTATGAGCGCCGTTCTTGTGCGGCCTCGCTTGCGCTTCGGGCTTGTGCGGCGTGCTGCCGTTGGTTTGCAATTTGGCTGCCGCCGGCTGCGAATTGGGCAATCCTGGCCCGCCGTTCAGCCCGCCGGCCTTCATGGCGGCGGGCTTACCCTCCCCCGGCGCATCGTCTCCTTCTCCGGTTTCCTTACCGGTTGAGGCGTCGGCTAGCGGGATGCCGGCGCTCGCCTCTCGATACCCGGGCATGAACGTGATGCCCAACCAACGGAAGATGTAATCGACAATGCTCTTGGCAATGCGGATGTCGGGGTTCTTCGTATGGCCCATCGGCTCGAAACGGGTGTGCGAGAACTTGTTCACGTACACCTCCAAAGGCACGCCGTATTGCCAGCTCATCGACACCGCCGTGCCGAAGCAGTCCATCAGGCCGCCCACCGTGCTCCCTTCTTTGGCCATCGTGATGAACAACTCGCCCGGCCGGCCGTCTTCATAGAGGCCGACGGTGATGTAGCCCTCGTGCCCGGCCACGCTGAACTTGTGCGTGATCGAGTGCCGCGTGTCGGGCAAACGCTCGCGACGCGGCGCCGCTTTCACCTTCTCGGCAGCCTTATCGCCCTCGGTGCTTGTGGAGAGCGGCTGGCTCTCCTTCGATCCATCGCGATAGACGGCCAACGCCTTCAGTCCCAACCGCCAGCCTTCGATGTAGGCTTCAGCGATGTCGTCGGGCGTGGTGTCGCGTGGCATGTTCACCGTTTTCGAGATCGCTCCCGAGAGGAACGGCTGGGCCGCCGCCATCATCCGCACATGGGCCTTCCAAGCAATCGACCGCGTACCGTTGCGCGGCTGAAAGGCGCAATCGAACACCGGCAGGTGCTCGGCCTTCAGGTCGGCCGCGCCTTCGATCGTGTCTTCGCGGTCAATGTATGCCAGGATCGACTCGATCTCCGGCTGGTCGTAGCCCAGTTTCTTCAGCGCGGCGGGCACGGTGTTGTTGACGATCTTCAGCATGCCGCCACCGGCCAACTGCTTGTACTTGACCAGGGCAATGTCGGGCTCGATGCCCGTCGTGTCGCAGTCCATCAAGAAGCTGATGGTGCCGGTGGGGGCGAGCACCGTGGCCTGGGCATTACGGAAGCCGTATTGCCGGCCGTTGGTAAGCACCTCGTCCCATAGCGACCGGGCGGCCTTCTTCAGGTAGTCGGGGCAGGCGGGGTCGATCTTCTCCACTGCCTCGCGGTGCATTTGCATGACGTGCAGCATCGGATCGCGGTTTTCCGCATAGCCATCGAAGGGGCCGACGGCCGCCGCCAGCTCGACGCTGGCCAGGTTACCCGCCCCGTGCAGCAGGGCGGTCATCGCCCCGCACAGGCCCAGTGCTGCCGGTGAGTCGTAAGCCAGGCCGCTCGACATGATCAGGCTGCCCAGGTTCGAGTAGCCCAGGCCGAGGGGCCGAAAACGATGACTGTTCTCCGCAATCGGCTTCGTCGGATAGCTGGCGTGATCGACCAGAATCTCCTGGGCGATGAAGTAGATGCGGCAGGCCGCCTGGAACCGCTCGACGTCGAACGTGCCGTCGTCGCGGCGGAACTTCATCAGGTTGATGCTGGCCAGGTTGCACGCCGTGTCGTCGAGGAACATGTACTCCGAGCACGGGTTTGAGGCGTTGATCCGGCCCGAGTTCGGACAGGTGTGCCAGCGATTGATGGTCGTGTCGTACTGCACGCCTGGATCGCCGCAATACCAGGCGCATTCGGCCATCTTGTGCATCATCTCGCGGGCCTGGAAGGTAGGACCGCCGCGCGACGGGTCCGTCACCCAGTGGGTGATCCACGGCTTGTCTTCGGCCACGGCCTGCATGAAGTCGTCGGTGACGCGCACCGAGAGGTTGGCGTTCTGGAACAGAATCGAGCTGTACGCCTCACCGTTGAAGTTGGAGTCGTAGCCGTTCTGAATCAGAATGCGGGCCTTCTTCTCTTCTTTGGCCTTGCACTCGATGAACTCCATGATGTCGGGGTGCCAGACCTTGAGCGACTGCATCTTGGCGGCACGGCGCGTCTTGCCGCCGCTTTTGACCACCGCCGCAATCTGGTCGTACACACGCATGAACGACAGCGGCCCGGACGGCTTGCCGCCGCCCGAAAGCTTTTCGCGGTGCGAACGCAACGTCGAGAGGTCGGTGCCGGTGCCCGAGCCAAACTTGAAGAGCATCGCTTCGCTGCGGGCCAGCTCCATGATGTCTTCCATGTTGTCGTCGACGCTCTGAATGAAGCACGCCGAGCCTTGCGGGTACTCGTAGGGGTTGTCGGGCTGGCGGACTTCGCTGGCTTCGGCGTCCCAATGCCAGTTGCACTGGGCTCCCTTCACGCCGTACTGATGGTACAACCCGACGTTGAACCAGACTGGCGAGTTGAACGCGCCGTGCTGGTGTAAGCAGAGCCATGTCAGATCGCGGTAGAATCGCTCGCCGTCTTCGGCCGAGGCAAAGTAACCGTCCTTCACTCCCCAGTCGGCGATGGTACGCGTTACACGGTGGATCAACTGCCGCACGCTCTTCTCGCGTTCGGGCGTGGCCACCTCGCCGTAAAAATACTTGCTGCACACCACGTTGGTGGCGAGCTGACTCCAGAAAGCCGGCACCTCGCAATCGTTTTGCTCGAAAAGCACCTCCCCCGACTCGCCTTTGATGGCGGCGGTACGAATTTCCCATTCGACGGTCTCGAACGGATCGACAACCTCGGTGGGACAAAACCGGGGCTCGACAACGAGCCCGCGAGAGAAACGGCGACCGGCTTTTGCTGCCGCTCGTTCGGCAACGGCCTGGCCGGCCTGGGAACCAAAGTTCTGATCAGACATGGGCGAATCCCCCTGCTAGAGTAGACTGGGCATCCATTTCCAATATACAGGAGTACATACTCTAGGTGAACATATCGGCAGTTCTCGGCCCCTGGGATGCCATTCTCAGGGCTCAAAATGCCGCCTTTCACCCGGCGGTCCCGCCGGGCACTCCACC
>DASSFG010000909.1:0-6980 GCA_035694685.1 Pirellulales bacterium | reverse complement strand
GCCAAGCTGTTTCAGGTTGTTATTACACTGGCTGCGGCGGGCCGCCTCGCGCGCGGCCTGCACGGCGGGCAGAAGCAGTGCGATCAATATTCCAATGATCGCAATCACCACCAGTAACTCCACTAACGTAAATGCCTTTCTCTGACGCTTCATCGACAGCCTTTCTGGACCAGCCTGGGAAAAAAGAAACCGTTTATTTCGGGCCTGCCTTGCCACCCGTCGGCTCGGGAAAGCCAAACGCGATCGGCGCACGCCGCAACAGGGTTGGAGGACGGATTCGTCGCACGCAACGAATGACGCGCGAGGAAGAGCTACTACATATTGAGGCTAGGCGGGGAGGATTCGTCAACCCACGGCTTGGCGGAGATTTCTGAATGCCAAGCGCGGCGGATCAACGAGGCGGGCAAAACGACAAGGTATCACACCTCACCCATTGGTGCAAGCATTTATTTGCGAAAAGTTTGCCAGGCCGAGCATTTCGTTCGACCCATTCTGATTTGCATTTCACCCGCCTTCCAGCCAAGATATGCAAACGGCACCGTTGGTGTGACAACTCGAAAGAACCGACCTTCAGAGAGCCAAACGCATGAGACTTCGCCCTGCTCATCTTGTTCGACCCTTGCTGCTTGCCGCGCTCGCGGTTGCCGCCCTGCCGCTCACCTTGAGGGCAGCCGACGACGAAGCCGGCTTCAAGCCGATCTTTAATGGCCAAGACCTCGATGGCTGGGACGGTGACGGCAAGTTCTGGTCGGTCCAGGACGGCGCCATTACCGGCCAGACCACCGCCGAAAAGCCGACCCAAGGAAACACTTTCATCATCTGGCGGCAAGGCGAGCTCGACGATTTTGAGCTGCGGCTGTCCTATCGCATCGTCGGCGGCAACTCCGGCATCCAGTATCGCAGCAGTGACCTGGGCAATCATGTGGTTGGCGGCTATCAAGGCGATTTCGAGGCCGGCGATACCTATTCCGGCATTCTTTACGAAGAACGGGGCCGCGGGATTCTGGCCCAACGCGGCCAAAAGACCACCATTGGCGGCGATCACAAGCCGCAAGTCACCGGCTCGATCGGCGACTCGGCCGAACTGCAAAAGACAATCAAGAAAGAAGACTGGAACGACTACACGATCGTCGCCCGTGGCAAGCATTTGCAGCACTTCATCAACGGCAAGCAGACGGTGGACGTGACCGACGATGACGCTGAAAAGCGGAAGATGAGCGGCATCCTGGCGTTGCAGTTGCACGCTGGCCCGCCCATGACCGTGCAATTCAAGAACATTCGCCTGAAGCGGTTGAAGCTGGAGGGCGACCGCAAGAAGATCGTGCTCGTCGCCGGCCATGCCAGCCACGGCAAAGGCGAACATGAGTTCAACGCCGGCGTGACGGTGTTGCGGCACTGCCTCGACAAGTTTCCTCAGCAGCTCGTAGCGGCTGAATATCATAACGGCTGGCCCACTGATCCGACTGCCTTC
The DNA here is from genome assembly GCA_035694685.1 of Pirellulales bacterium. GTDB lineage: Bacteria > Planctomycetota > Planctomycetia > Pirellulales > JAICIG01 > DASSFG01. Next base: position 5,509 of record DASSFG010000909.1, on the reverse strand, counting down.
GATAACGCCGATGGCGTGCTCTTGTACATGGATGGCGGCGGTGGACATCCACTGATTCAGCCCGAGCATTTGCGCCGCATGGCGGAGCTAATGCACCAGGGCGTGGGCTTGGCCTGCGCTCACTACGCCGTCGAGGTGCCGAAAGACCGTGGCGGTCCGGAACTGCTCGCTTGGATTGGCGGTTACTACGAGACCGGCTTTTCGATCAACCCCCATTGGGACGCCGACTTTAAGGAGCTTCCGCAACACGCCGTGACGCGCGGAGTGAAGCCGTTCAAAATCAACGACGAGTGGTATTTTAACATCCGCTTCCGTGAAGGCGCGGTGACGCCGATTCTGGTGGCGACGCCCCCTGACGATGTTCGCCGCAACGACGCTTCCAAGCAGTTCGCCGGCCGTGCGGAAATTGTCGCCTGGACGACCGAGCGGCCCGACCGTGGCCGCGGGTTTGGCTTTACCGGAGGCCATTTTCATCGCAACTGGGGCAACGCCGACTTCCGCAAACTGGTGCTCAACGCCTTGTTCTGGGTTGCCAAGCTCGACGTGCCCCAAAGTGGAGTCGAGTGCGAGGTACCCGACGCGGAGCTGGCCAAGAACCTCGACGCGAAGTAGACCGATTTCCAGTTTACAGCCCGAGCTGGACGCGCTTCCATTGCACGTGACTGGCGCGGGCCTCTTGGACAATGGCGAGCGCCCGATAGGCGTCGTCGAGGCCGGCCGTATTGCGCACCAGGCTCGTTACCGAACGGTGAAATTGACCGAGCAGTTGCTCGCCCACCGGCCGTTCGCTGTCGAGCGCCTCCTGGTGCCGTCCCGCTTCGTCAAACCACACGAGCGTGGTCGGCAAGTCGATAAAGGCAATGCCCCGCTCGCAGGCGACTTGCAACGCCGCGGGCGGCCGGTAGGCCGTTGCTTCTTGCCACTTGACCGGCATGTATCGGCCGCAACTTATCTGGGCGGTCGGGCCCGAGCCGAGCTGGCCCTCTTGGGTAAAGTCGAGATTCATCATCTGATAATCGTCGGCGCCGTCAGGGCCGCTATGCTGGATACCAAGCACGGACGTCGGCTTATGCCCAACGACGTAACAGCACCAATCGACCAGCTCCATCAGATCGCTCGTGGGCGAGCTGTGCGTACTCACTCGCGACGTCAGCCCCGGCGCCTCATCGGCCGGCCGCCGCATGTGGCAGAATAGCAACCTCGGCGGGCCCAATCGAGTGGCAATCAATTCCTTCAAGCGTAGCGTGGCGGGCGACTGGCGCCGAGGAAACTCGGACATGAACGCCACCCCCGCCTGCTCGACGCGCTGTTTCACCCGCCGGGCCTCTTCCAAACCCATCTCGAGCGAAATCCCACAATAGACCGCCTTGCCGGCGTCGCAGGCGGCCAGGATCGGCAGATAGCCGTACCATTGCGGCGCCAACATCAGAATCGCGTCGACGTCGTGCCGATTAGCGAGTACGCGAAAGCCATCGATGGCCTGCGCCCCGAAATCGCGGGCGGCCTGCTCGGCCCGCACGGCAATCTGATCGCAAACCGCCGTCACCTCAAAGCGATCGGCCAGGGCGCGCAGTGCCGGCCGGTGTCGAACCTCCCAAGCATGACCGAGACCGACAAGGCCCACACGTAGCTTCATTTACACTGCGGTCGCCGTAGAGAGCGAACGCCAAACGGGTGTTTCTTGGTTATACGCCGGGCGATGCGAACGCCGCATCGGAACGAATTCCCGCGCGCAGGCCACTGATTATAGCGAGTCAAACCGTGCTGGCGGCGAAAAACCACCGATTTTAAGTCCTTTGCGCTCAAGGCATTGTCAACGCACATGGAAAAGTTTGCCCGATTTATCATTGCATATCCAATCTTCCCCGCTACACTAACACACTTCATCAGGCCTGATGATGCAGTGGAGTTTAGGATTGCACCCGCTGGCATGATGCCCTCCCGCGAAGAACACAAGCACCGCCTGCTCTCGTCATTGAGGACGAGGGGTTCTCGCGACTGACAATTTGTCTCTGTGCCATCTCCGTGATTTTTGCTGGCCAAAGGGTTTGGCCAAGTGGGAGACGGCATTTCAAACCTGTTTTTTACAAGGAGCGAAGGTTCCGCGCGCGGATCTTCGTTTAGAAGGAGCAATACATGATGAGTTTCGCGTTTTCGGCGATGGTTCAGGTTTCGTTGCTCACGACTGGGGCGAACACGTATGCCGACGCTCATAAGCAACACGTCGATACCGGACGTCCCATGGTCTTGTTGGTTGGCGCCGAGTGGTGCCCGGCCTGCGTGCAGATGAAGAACAACATCATGCCGCGCGTGGCCAAGCAGGGCGTCTTGGAGAAAGTGGCTTTTGCACACGTCAATACCGATCGCGATGGTCGCGTGGCCAAAGCGGTGATGCAAGGCGGCATGATCCCGCAGTTGATCATGTATCGCAAAACTCCCAATGGCTGGCGACGGCACCTTCTCATGGGCGCACAGTCGCCGGAGAAAATCCAGGCTTTCATCAAACAGGGCCTGGCGCTGGACGAGGCCGACGCCTTGGCAGCCAGCAAGGCCAATCAGACCAACAGCGTGAGCTATCAGAAGTCTTCTGAGTAATTTTTGCCGACTCTTGATTTCGGGGTGGCACGAGCTGTAGGGTGGACCCACGCTCGGCCTCTCGCAAAATCCGGTTTTGCGAGGCGACCGACTTGATGCTGGTTTGTTGCGCTACGTCCGGGGCTTGTCCCCGGCGGGCGCTGATTGACAGGCTAAAGGACGATCACGGCGGCACGCCGCGCCCCGTGCCGGGCTTGTCCCGGTCGAGCGCATGATTGACCCGCTTTGCGTGATGAGCCAACGAGTCGTGTTTTCCACCGGGACGAGCCCGGCGGAGAAGAGTTTTTTGCTGCAGCGACGTGTTAGCCAGTCAATCGTGCCGGCCACGGGGACAAGCCCCGTGGAGCGGAACAAATCCGACGTAAATCCTTCGTCGTTTTGGAACTAAAAATCGATTATTTTGCGCAATCCAGACTGACCCTAAACGATGATCCGGATCTTTGTTACGCGACGTGTTTCAACGTTTCTCGTTGTGCTTAGCTGCCTGATTTCAGCTCAGCCGGCGCCGGCCCAGTCGGAAAAAGTAAAGGCCGCGATGCAACCGTTCGTCGACGGCGGCGAGGTGGCGGGCATCGTTACCTTCATTGGTGGTAAGAACGGCCTGCTTGACGTCCAGACGCTGGGCATGGCCGACATCGAAAACAAACGCCCAATGGAGCGCGACACGATCTTCCGCATCGCCTCCATGACAAAGCCCGTCACGGCCTTGGCCGTCATGCAGTTGGTCGAGCAGGGCAAAGTCAACATTGAAGACCCAGTCGAAAAATATTTGCCCGAGTTCAAGGGGCAACTGCTGATCGCGCTGAAAGACAAGGACACGGAGGTGCTCAAAAAGCCGTCGCGGCCGGTGGCGGTGAAAGACTTGCTCACCCACACTTGCGGCCTGGGGAATTATCCGCCCGGACTGGCCGACGTCTATCAAACACGTAACCGCACGCTGAGTGAAACCACGATTGCCATCAGTCAGACACCGCTCGTGTTCGAGCCCGGCAGTCGCTGGAGCTATTGTAATCCGGGCATCGACACGCTCGGGAGGATCGTCGAAGTCGTTTCCGGCATACCCTACGACAAGTATCTGGCGGCGAATATCTTCGAGCCATTAGGGATGGTCGACACGACGCCCTATCCTACGCCCGAGCAGCTCAAGCGATTGGCGGTGACCTACGGCAAAGAAAACGACAAACTCGTGCCGCGGCCGGGCGGAGTGCTCGACTATCAAAACGGCGCCAGGCACCCGGTGCCGGCGGGTGGCTTGTTCAGCACCGGCGACGATCTGGCCAGGCTTTACCAGTGCCTACTGAATAAAGGCACCCTAGGGGACCGCAAGATCATCGGCGAGCAGGTGCTCGCCGACATGACGACCAGCCACACCGGCGACCTGAAGGCGGGCTTCATCGAGGGCAGCGGTTGGGGCTACGGTGTCGGCATCGTCAAGGAACCGAAGGGTGTGGCTGAAAACCTGGCGGTCGGCAGCTTCGGCCACGGCGGCGCCTTCGGCACGCAAGCATGGATCGATCCCACGAACGGCATCTACAGCATCCTACTCTTGCAGCGCAGCGGCCTGCCCAACAGCGACGGCAGCGCCATGCGCAAGGCCCTGCACGACGCCTCCGTGTCGTTTCGCAAGTAAGTGAACGATTCAGCGCGGCCCGAGGCGCCGCCACTCCAAGTCGTCGTGCGTCAGGCGAATCTCGCCCGACTCGTCGATGAACCGCTCGGCGGCGTCCTCCGGAAATATGATGAGGTCGATCGGCGCGGAACGCTCGATGCCGGCCGTGGCCTTTTCAATCATCGTCAGGTGCGGCGATAAACGCGTGGCCCACTTGCCGATGGCCAGGTGCGTCGCGCGATACCGCTTGGCGAGCGAGCGGATTTTTATAGGAGAGACCTGCCCGGCCTCGCCCCAAAATCGCGGCCGGCGATCGTCGCCGAGGCTGACGACGTCGGGCTTGTAGCGGTCGGCCAGAGAGATCTCCACCGACAGGTCGGGATACTCGGGCAAGTACAGTCCCCACACGAGCGCCTTCATCACGACGTGCGCCGTTTGCTCGTTCGGTTTCTTAACGAAGATCATCTGCCGGCCGTGGGCGCGAAGTGTCCACTTGCGGCGCAAGGCAAGATCGCGGGACATGAATTGAGTCTAGCGAGTATGATCGATGCTCGCCATTAGCCGGATCGAGCTTGCTTAGCGCCACCGTTCAATCGGCAAAGAATGACTGACCAAGATGTCAAAGATCGAGCGTCAGGTTTATGCACCTGCCGCCTGCTCCAGCCCTCCGTTCTACCGCGCGACTGGCTCGTAGGATCCTCCGCTCTCGTGATGCCCGGCCGAGGCCACAGAGGCCACTGATGGGCACGGACACATCCGCTTCCACTAAGTTGCCCCGAACTAGTGAAGACACTAGTGAAAAAAACGAGCATTTCCCTGGCGCCGCCGGGCGCAAGTCGTGCCCGCAGATGTGTTTCCAGCCGGCCTCAAACGCATCAACTTTGGCTGATACTAGCATTTTGGGAGTGTTTGGTAGTGCGGCAACTTCTAAGGGGTAGCACGGAATTCATTCCGTTTTTTCTGTCGCTTTTGCAGTGTGCCACTTCGTGCAACAGGCAGATCGTGCAACAGGCAGAAACGGGGAGACCACATGGCAATCATCCGTGGTTCGCTTGCCCCTGACCCTCCCCGTCACCTTCACCTTCATCTCATCCCTAAGTCCTAAGCCCTAAGCCTATGGCCCTCGTCTCCCAGTCTCCATCTTCATCTCCGACTGGCTTGGAGTGTCGCCGTGCGGGACGTTCTAACACAAGGGTGGCTTTGCACGTCTTGTTGCGCCCCATTCGCGCCTACGCTCGCGAGACCGTTGATTCGACCTTCAGCAATGGGGCCGACTTCGGCACCTCAGGGTTTAACCAGGTTGTC
>DASSFG010000908.1:0-5085 GCA_035694685.1 Pirellulales bacterium | reverse complement strand
GCGGTGGTCATTTTGCGAGTTGGAATCATGGACATGCTCGCACCGATAGGCGAGAATCGGACCGCCTCCAGAATCATCTGCCTAATTCCGCGCACCCAACTGCGTAGCGCTGCTCCTGGTTTTCCCTTGACTGTTTTCGAGCAACGCACATGTTGGGACACTACCCTGCATGCGTTGGGCTATTTATGCGGACGATGCATGTTTAAGATAGATACTAAGCGGCCTCACTGGTGCGTTGAGACTCCATCTTGATTCCTTTATGACCTGCCCTCACTGCGATGCCGCCCCACCGCGCCTGTCGAGGCGGGCGGCTCTGGAAAACGCCGCCTGCGGCTTCGGAGCGCTCGCGCTGGCAGGTATGCTCGGCCAGGATAGCCGGGCCGCCGCGAATCCGCTGACCGCGAAAGCGCCGCATTTCGCTCCTCGGGCAAAGCGGGTGATCTTCCTCTTCATGCAGGGCGGCCCAAGTCAGGTCGATACGTTCGATTTTAAGCCGTTGCTGGCCAAAGAGGACGGCAAGCAACTCAACTTCGCCGACGCGCGATTGATTGCCAACAGCGGCCAGCGGCAGTCGAACCAGCGCGTGATGGCCTCGCCTTGGAAGTTTGCCAGGTACGGTGAATGCGGACGTTGGGCCTCGGAATTGTTTGCCGAGACCGCCCGCCACGCCGACGATCTCTGCTTCGTCCATTCGTTGCACACCGAGGGGGTGGCCCATGGCCCGGCGACGCTCTTTCTGCACTGCGGCGCGGCAAACCTGGTGCGGCCATCGGTCGGCTCATGGGTGGTGTATGGATTAGGAAGCGAGAACGAAAACCTGCCGGCCTTCGTCTCCATCGCCCCGTCGTCGGGCAACGGCGGACCGCGCAACCACGGCAGCGCTTTTTTGCCGGCGGTGTATCAGGGCATTCCGCTAGGCAATGCCGCCACGAGCGCTCGGGCCGCCACTTTCGAGAACCTAACGAACACGGCGCTCTCGCCTGACGAGCAGCGCCGGCAGCTCGACCTGCTCGACCAGCTCAACGGCGAGCAGCTCAAGCGGGCACCCGGCGAGAGCGAGCTGGAGGCCGTGATTCAATCGTATGAGTTGGCTTGGCGGATGCAGATGCACGCACCGGACGTGCTCGACTTGTCGCGCGAGTCGGCCGAGACGCTCGAGCTGTACGGCATCGGCCGGCAGCCGACCGACGATTTCGGCCGCAAGTGCCTGTTGGCCCGGCGTCTCTGTGAAGCCGGTGTGCGTTACCTCCAGGTTACTTACGGCGACAACACCGCCAACCCGGCCTGGGACCAGCACTCGAACCTGCCCAAACACGCCGACCATGCCCGCGCGGTCGACCGGCCCATCGCCGGGCTCTTGGCCGACCTGAAACGTCGCGGGCTGCTCGACGACACACTGCTGTGGTGGGGTGGCGAGTTCGGCCGCACGCCTTATGCCGAAAAGAACGGCACCGGCCGCGACCACAACCCCGGCGGTTTTACCATGTGGCTCGCCGGCGGCGGAGTCAAACCGGGCATCGCCTATGGCCAGACCGACGAGTTTGGCCACGAAGCCATCGCTGACAAAGTTCATCTGCGCGACTTGCACGCCACGCTTTTGCACCTCTTGGGATTGAATCACGAAGGGCTGACATTTCGCTACGCCGGACGGAATTTCCGCCTGACGGATGTCGCCGGTAGAGTCGTCGAGCCGCTGTTGGCGTGAAGGTGGCACCAGCCTTTGGAGTGCGGCGAGTTATCGCCGCTTTTGTCAGTCGCGGAGCGACCATTTCTTTCGTCGTGCCGATTCTTGGTCGCCGACCGACACATCAAACAGAAAGCGGCTCCGCCGCAAGCCAAAGCGGCGATAAATCGCCGCACTCCAAAGGACTGCGCCCCTTCGGTGCGGCCGACGATGATCGCGGCGCCAAGAGTTACGCCCTGTATGGGACAGCAAAGGCTGACGCCTTCTCGCCACAGGCGAGCGGCACATCATGTTCCTTTGGGCACGAGTAATCCCGATTCCAGCTTTTGCTTCCACCGCTGGATCGACGTGCGGCGTTGTTTCTCCGGATCGGCCGGCTGATAGTAAAGGCCCAGCCCGGTGATGTGGTGCAGGTTCCAAAAGCTCAACACGCGAAAATCAAGCTGGTCGTCGGGCGCGGCGAGCCAATCAATAAGCTGCGTGGCGGCGCCTTCTTCGAGTTGCTGCGAAGTATAACCCCACAGCATCCGGTAGAGTTGATCACCCAGTTCTTTGCCGTGCGTTGTCTCAAACGCTTGCCGCACGGCGGCCGCCGCCTTGGGGCTGCGGGCCAATGCCGCTCGCAAGCTTTCGATCTGCGACGTCCAAACCGTGCGGTATTTCGCGTCGTTCAGCAGCGGCACGATCGGCTCGAAGTCGTCGATCATCGCCAGGCTTTGCACCGCCAGCAGGCTGTTCTCGATCTTGCGATGGGTGGCCAGGTCGGCCAGGACCGGCCCGGCCGGCTTGTCGGGGCGGAGGAAGCTATCGATGTCGGCCGAAGCGCGCCGCTCATTCGGATTCAACTGATTGGCCTCGATCCAGGCCGGCAGGTCTTCGGCCGCCGGCTTCGCAGGATTGCCTTCGCCCAGCGAACGATGCGAGCGTCCGCTGAGCTTCTCGCTGCGGCCGCGCGCCCCCACCCAGGTCGCCTCGCCATTGGAGAGGTACAGGTCGACCGCGGTCGGCGCGGGTTCTTGCTCCGGGTCAACACCTTCGGGCAACAGGTGCCTCACCTCGACGGCCAAGGCCGCCTCTTCGCGGCCAAATTCGATCGTGCCTCGATAGTCGCCGGCCTGCAGATGAATTTTGGTCTCGGGCTTGGCAACCGTTAGCAGCAGTATGCGGCCCGACGCGAGCCGGATTAGCGCGCCGCCGTCGTCGGCAGGTGCGTCGAGCGAGACGATGGCCGCGCCGAGCAATTGCAGCGTGACACCGTTGCTCATGGCCACGCTGGGGCGATACGTTGGCAACGAAATCAGCCGCTCACCCGCGTACACGGTTCCTCGCCCCGGCACACGCTGCCAATTGTCCTCGACCGCACGCAAAAGGACGTCGTGCTCGGAAATCAACCGCCCGATGCCTTCACCGGCCGTCGCAAGTTTAGCGGATTCCTCTGTGGCCGGTTTGGCGGCCGTGCGATCGCGCGGCACAGATGCCAGCCTATCTGCCGGTGGCTTGGTCCTATCGGCCGGTGGCTTTGCGCTGCCCCCCTCCTCGGCCGGTTCGTCCAGCATGGCGTCATCGCCCGACTGATCTGGCTGGGACGGCTTCCGGCGATCTGCCGTAGAGGCCCTTTCGGCGGAGGTCGCCTTTTCCGAGGAATTCGTTTCGTCTGCGCCGGGTTCCTCGACGGGGTTGGGCGGCGCGACGTCGGCCCCAGTCTTATCCGGCTCGTTGACCGGCTCGTTGCCAGTAGACGCGTTGGAAGTGGATTCGACTGTCGGCGGTTCGCTATCGTCGCGAGCGGCCTGATTGCCGCCGGTCGCGGCGGTTTCGTCGGCCGGCTTACCGTCGTTGACGGCAACGGCCGGTTCGCCGGTGGTGTCGCGCTGGGCCAATTGCAATCGCCGGTAAGCCCGGGGCCCGTAGGTGGCCAGTCCGACTCCGGCTAACACCAGCAGGATGGCGGCCACGAGCGGCACGCCCCAGCGGCGCGGTTGTGGGTGGGTCACCGCCGGTTGTCGCAAATACTCGGGCACCTCGACTTTTCGCCGCTTTTTCTTGCGCCGCGACGAACGTCCCGTCGAGTCACGCGAGCTTTTGCCGCTTTTTGCCGGCGATGGCGGATGGCTGATCGCTTCGGCCTCTTGGGGCAGGCCATACATGCGCTGGCGGCTCGAAGATTCGATCTCGGCGGGCTCGCCCAAGACCAATGCCAGGATTTGGTGGCAGGAGGCGACCTCGGCCAGATGCACGTCCGATTCAAGACACACCTTTTCAAAGTCAGCCACCCGCTGGGAAAGCAGGGTGTTGTCGAGGTACTCGGCCACCGTGTTCGGATCGTGTCCCATGCCGCGACCGTGCAATTTGGGGGCGCCCAGCCGCAAGCGCCGCGTGACGTCTCGCATGCGGTGCATGAGGCTGGTGGCGAATTCGCTTTCGGAGATCTTTTTGCCCACATCTTGTGCGTCGGCCGGCTCCAGAATGTCGTCGACGTAGGCCAACATGGTGCGTAAAGTGAGTCGCATGACCAAACACCCTGATTTATAAGACAGGTTCGCTCTCGAATCATTTTGCCCGCCACTTTAATAGTGGCCGCCCTGACGAAAATCCGTGCAAAAAAACTTGCGGATCTGCCGGCAGCTCGCTACAGTAAGGGCGGAACGGAGGCAGCAGGCGCCACACTCGCGGCAACAAGGCCGTCGGTGCGGCTCATTTCCCTTTCGTCAGTCAAGACGAAAACGGCGCCTGGAGTGCGGTCATGTTCGTTTTTTGCCGTCCCTCGGGAACGGTGGCCGACGATCGAGCTCGCTCGAGCCCGACCGATGTCTCGGTTCGTTTCCGCTTCGCAAGGTTTCGCAATCGGGTCAAGATCACTCGTAACCTCTGCCAGCTTGTCGGGCTGGCATGGATCGTGGGTGCGATCGGCATCTATCCGTTCGTCGAGCGGCGCCGTGAACGCGAGGCACGGCAGGCCATCAGGGAGCTAGGTGGTCGTTTTCACTTCGACGAGAATCCCCTTGCCGATTGGTTACCCAACCGTGTAGCCAACTGGTATGGCTGGGAAAACCTGCACTCGATAAGGAGCGTCAACCTGAGCCATTGCGACCCGACGGATGATGACGTCGAGAAACTGTTGCGTTTCAGATCCCTGGAGCAAGTGAATCTCTGTGGCTGCCGGCGAGTGACGACCGAGGGCGCCGCTCGTCTGTGGACGTTGCCACGGATGAAGTTGGTATGGGTCGACGGCATGAGCATAGATGACGCCAGCCGCTGCTTAATGGGGGAGCCGATCGCCGCCGCTGCCGGTCGCTAGTGCTCTGTCTATAACTTCGGGTTGGAGATTCTGTAGGGAACGCACTCCGTGGCGTTCCGTGAAGCGCGAAGGAGCGTCAACTCGCAGTTCGCGGAACGCCACG
>DASSFG010000907.1:0-5103 GCA_035694685.1 Pirellulales bacterium | reverse complement strand
CTGGGTCATTGTTCGTTTGCCCCTTCCTCCTTTGGCTGTTTCAGTCGCACGAACGTGCGAACTTCCTGTCGATCGGCGCCGAAGTGTACGAGCACGGGCGCTTCGTCGTTGGTAAGGTTGTAAAGACCGGTCTCGACGATCAGATCGTTGTTTCCGTCGATCTTGAGCGCCACTCGCTGCGTCTGTTTGTCGACCGCCCCAGTGATGGGCGTCACCTTGTCGGCCAACAGGTCGTGATAGTTGCCACGCATGACGCCTTCGGTGTTCACCGCGAGTTGCACAACCTTGTCGGTTTGCGTTTGGTTCTCCTCGGCAATCACGGCGAAGATGCCCAGCGGCAACCATTCTTCGTTTTGCGGAGCATCGCCCGTGGCCGCGATCTGATTGGCCTGATCATAATACTGCTCGGCGCTGGCCACTGGCTCGCCGTCCTGATAGACGGTGCCGTCGTCGTAGGCCACGTTGCCCCCGTAGCCGTAGTCGTAATACGCCCCCGAACCGCCGCCGTATCCGCAATAGGGACCAGCCAAGGCCCAGGCCGCCGTGGCCCAGGCCGAAGAGACGAGGGCCCACTTGCCCGGGAACCAGGCTCCTGGATAGCGTCCCCACCAGCCTCCGCCGTACCAGCCCCAATGAGTAAAGGCGCCGTTCACTCCGCGCCATAGGTTGCCGCCTACGAATTGTCCGTTGACAAACGCGGCGCCACGACCGGCCGCAACGATGTTTCCTCGCGGCCCAACCACCGCCGTGGCCGAACCGACGCGGCCGACTCCGGCTCCGCCATAACCGCCGCGCACGTTGACCGCGGTATAGCCGTTACGCCCTTGTACCGCCGACGCGCTGCCACCCGCGCGAAAACCGGATGAAGTGCCGACGCCGCCACTGACCTTAGCGCCCGAGGCGCCGCCGGCCCCGCGATAGCCAGCGACGGAGCCGCCGGCCACGGCCGAGTTGCCGCGTGGACCGCTGACTCCGGCGGCCGCACCCGCCTTGCGGTAAGTGCTGCCGCCCGGCGTCTCGACCTTGATGCCGCCCACGCCGGCTCCGACATCGGTGCGGCCAATCGTGGTGCTGCCACCACGACCGCCGAGGGTGATCTCCGTGCCGCGCTCGGTGGTAAACGTACGAGAATTTCCGCCGCTAGGAAGTTGCGATGGCCTTTCGCCGCCAAGGGTACTGGTCCGCGCCGCCCCCCCCGGCATATTCAGAAAGTTGTTGAGCTGACCCTGTGAAGGCCGATTAAACGCGTTGTTGGAACCGACGCCCGACGCCGTGCCGCGGGCGCCTTGTCCCTGCCTCGCTGCTGCAATGTTGCCGCGTCCGGCACCGGCGGCCGGTGCAGCAGGTCGTGTCGATGGCCGCGGCGCCGCTGCGCGGCTCATCGAAGGGCTGCGATTCATCGCAGGTGAAGCCGGCCGTGCTGCGGGCCTCGGCGCCGCACTCATTCTTGCGCCGCCGCCGTATCCTCCACCGTATCCGCCGCCACCACGATAGCCACCGCCTCCGCCGAATCCTCCGCCACCGAACCCTCCGCCTCCCCGACCACCACCGCCGCCACCGCCCCCACGACCTCCTCGCGCCAAGACGTCGAGCGGGCTGAGTAATAGCGAAAACGTAACGACTGCCACGAGGGCCGGCGAATTCTTTAGGATCTTCATGGTATGACCTTCACTCCTTGTTTATGTTTATTCCGCGGCCGACAGTTCGGCAGTCGGCTTGCGAACGAGTGTTACTGGATCGACATTGGGCAAAAATTCGCCGTCGACTTCCCGGCCGATGGACTGCCAGGTGAAACTGTCGGCATCGACATAGGTGTAAACGTTGGTGGATGAGGCGGTGCTGCCGTCGGCCAGAACCTGGTGGAACTTCACGACCCAGCGATCGCCATCGTGCGACCAGACACCCTCGCCAAAGCCGCCCTCGGAATCAAACATCCAGGAGCGGATCGTCTTCGCCACCGGATCCCAACCGACGACTTGTGTTCCTTCCAGTTCGTCGACGTTGCCAGTCGCCACTTTGAAGGTATAGGAGAGAAACGCCTTGTTCTTGGTCCAGGTGACCGACGTTTCCAGTGTCGCGTCCGCGCTCTGGTCCGACCAATCGCCCACCAGCCACGCCAGCTCATTCAAGTGATCGGCGGCTGAGCGGATGTCTTCGGGCAAATCGGTTTCGCGGATGCTGTCGATTTGCCACTTGCCGTCGCGCTTAACGTGGACCGCCGTGTAATCGGTGCGTGAGGGTATGGTATCGGGCGCCGACGTCACTTCGGCCCTGCCTTCTTCGATGGCCACGTCCGGCGTGACGAAGCGAATCGTCTCGACTTTCACCTTCAAGATGGCCGCGGGCTGGTCGGCGAAGGTGGCTGCAAATTCCTTCTGGATCGCTTCGCGACCGAGAAGCCGTGTGCCGTCGTCAGGCCGCACATAGACACCCGTCTCCGACCAATGCTGAGCCAACGCGGCGGCGTCTTTGGCGTTGAACGCCTCGACGTAGGCCGCCACCTCGGTCTCGATCTGCTGGACATCGTTCGCCGTTACTTCGTTCTCCGTTACTTCGTTCTCCGTCGCTTCATCTGCGCAGGCCATCAGACCGCACAACGTCAACAAGATCGCTGGCAAAACGGCTCTCGAAACCATGAATGCGCTCCTAGGTGGTTGCCCCACCGGACGCCGTGCCGGTGCATGGGCTTTCGTGTCGCCCCCGATAAGCAATCCGAGCGCCATTCAGTATAGAATCGCCGCGTAAGAAAAAATATGAGCTTTTTGCGTTTTGGCTATGTGCGGCTTCGCACGGGAGACTGCCCAAACCGCTCGATTCCGGGCGTCACCCATCATGGGCACTAGATGCAACCGTCCGACGCGGTACGCTAGTTGCAAAGAGGACGTTAGCCATGGCCAATCGCGTACTCGAACCCGAAGTGCTTTACGACGACGCGCCCTCCAGCATCGATCCGGAGCTGGAATTGCTGGCCCGTTGGATGGACAGTGTGTTTGAGATACCCGGAACGCGCATCCGGCTTGGGCTTGATCCGATTTTGGGGCTGTTGCCCGGCTTGGGCGATTTGCTGACGACGCTTGTTTCGCTTTACATCCTGGGCGCGGCGCGGCGGTATGGAGTGCCGCGAGTGACGCTCGCCAGGATGGCGTCGAACGTGGCGATCGACCTCGCCCTCGGCTCATTGCCTTTGGTAGGCGACGTGTTCGACGTTTTCTGGAAATCCAACATCAAGAACGTCGCCCTCTTGCAGAGGCACGTTCGCTCGACGCCCGCCGAACAGCGCCGTGCCCGTTCGGGCGACTGGCTCTTCCTCGCCGGCCTGATCCTGCTCCTGCTGGTCCTTTTGGCGGCTACACTGGCGATGGCTTACGGCATCATCTATCTCTTTGGTAAAGCGCTGGTAGCGGCCACGCGGTAGTGCAGGCGACACATTTGCCGGCCGGGGAATTGCGTGGCCAACCGAAGCTGGCAGTTTATTGCAGCGGCCGGAGGCCGCCGACCCAAACGTGGGTCGTATTCGATAGCCCAGGGTGCAACCCTGCGACAACGGCGTCGCGCCAACAACGCAGCTTAGTTGGGCCGGTTCAGATTTCCGCGACCAATGCCGGTTCTTCGACGCTGTGCTCGATGATCTGCATTTCATGAAATCGGAGTGTCACGATCTGCCCGTTGCTGAGAAGCACCTCGTGCTGCTGCACGCCACGTTCATCTACATCGAACTCATCATACAGCCAATGCACCTGCTTTTTTGAGTAGGGCCAGCGCGACTTGGCTTGCTCGATCGACGGCTGCTCGGCAAGAAAATAGACAAGAAAGACCCGCGCCGAATCCTGGCGAGTAAGCAATACGGCCAGCGACGTTCCTTCCTCGGATACCGGCACGACGACCATGCCAAGATAGTCGGCATCGTGCATGCAAAGCGATTCGGCCAGTTTTCGCGCGTTTGCGGTCATCTTTGTGCCGATTCCACTAAGGTGCTGTCGGTAGGACTGAATGGCGTTTTCCCAATCGTCATGGGCCTTAACGACCTTCGCGCGATCGGACGCCTTAAAGTTCAGATAAAGCTCGGGAGTAAAGTATCTCATCGCTTCTCATCGCCAATTAAAATAGTGGCGCTTTGTTCGTTGCAAGTCAACACTGCGGATGCCGACAGCACCGCGCCGACGTTGTCGCGTATCGTGCGGCAGTAGCGGTCGAGATCGAGGTCGTCGCGCTCGCGGCCAAAAGGCTCCTCGACCACAGTATCAATGAGCTCCACTCCTAGCAGAAAGAAGCAGACCAGCACAAAGACCGGCACGCCCCAGAAACCCATTTCGGGCATTGTGAGCCACGGCTCCGCGGCGATGTTCAGCACGAGGCCCGTGCGCAGCAAGGTTTTGTAGGATCCCGAGAGGGGCGTGTTGCGGACCTTTTCACAGGCACCGCACACGTCCAGCAGCCCACGCAGGTGACGGTCGAAGATCCAAAGTACCGCGTCGTCAATTTGGCCCGTGCGTCGCCATTCGGCGAGGAGCCCGTAGAGCCGTCCCGCCAGATAAAGCGGCACATGCGGCGGAGTCGCCTCGTCTTGTTCAAAGCCAGGCAGATCTTGCAGCCGGAGAGCGCCATCGCGCAATTGCCGCTTCAGGGCTTCGGCAAATGCGACGAGTAAGTCGCCCGCCTGCGCGCGGCCGACGGCTTCCGCGGGCACAAAGGCGGCAATCTTCGTCGCCAGGTTCCGGCTGTCGTTCGTGAGTTTCCCCCACAGCCCGCGGGCCTCCCACCAACGGTCGTAGGCGGCGCGATTGCGGAAACTCATCAGCATGCCGAGGATCACCGTGTTGATGAGGCTCGCCGCGCTGCCCCAGTCGGGCACGCGAATCTCCCACCACCAGACGATCAGGCCGGCCGCCAGGCAATACGCCGCCACCGCAGCCAGGAGCAAGCTCAACCGCTTGCCAATCGCCAACACGGCCACGGTATCGAGGAACGGCCAGGAGGTCATACAGGGCCCGTCCTATCGTTTGCTGCCGTGAAATGGCAAGGTGAACACTTCACGCCAGCCACACCTTCGCGGAACGGCCGGCCACGCCCCTCGTGGCGTTGCGCGTGTCCACGACCAGCGGT
>DASSFG010000906.1:0-9289 GCA_035694685.1 Pirellulales bacterium | reverse complement strand
GCGCCGCAGAACATTGACTCCGGCGCTGTTTACCACAATGTCGAGGTGGCCAAGCTCCTTGGTGGCCCAGGCGACGAGGCTTTCGACGCTTTTCAGGTCGCCCACGTCGGCCGCCCGATAGATGAATGGAGGTTCGCCCTTAAAACTGGCGGCGGCCTCGCGCAGCTTGTCTTCGCGCCGGCCGGCGATGGCCACACGGCAACCCTCTTGAGCCAAGGCGATGGCGGTGCCTAAGCCGATGCCCGTCGCCCCACCTGTAATCAATGCCGTCTTGCCGGAAAGTCTCATGGTGCTTGCCTGGAGGGATGAAACAGTGTCGCCTGATGTTGTACTCAATGAGGCGGGCATGCGGTAGGCGGGGGACGGCGTGGTTTATGGAAAAGCGCTGGGCAGTTTGCATTGTCGGCCATACGCTTTAATAATCAGGCCATGCGGCATCCGATCTTCGGCACAATAACGTATGACGTGGAAATGGCCGAATGGAAGGCCGTCCGCGATTCTTGGCGGCGATCGCAAGGGCGCCGAGAAGCTTCTCCAGCAGGGTGCCGACATCAATTTCGTGGGCTGGGCCGGCGTTCCCTCGCTTTTTACGGCCGTCGGTAAGAATGATGTTAAAGCGGTGCAGTGGATGATCGACCTAGGCGCTGCTCTCGATGCCGAATTCTACGGAACCACGCTTCTTGAAAAAGCGCGAAGCACGATTGAAACCATTGGCTTCCGACCCGACACCCGGTTGACCGGCGCCCTGCGCGAGCGCCTCGAATCGTGGCACAATCGAGCAGTTGAAGTGCTGCGGCTACTCGAAACAGCGGGGGCGAAGTAGTCGGCGGAGTAGCGCGCATGACCGTCGGCGTATATGGAATGGTCCGTTCCGATTACCGCCGCGAACCACTCGCCGCTTGCCTCGCTCTTGTGATGGTAGCGCCAAGTGGCCACTAATGACCGAAATGGGGCCTCTGTAAATCAATGTTTGTGGTGTACGAGCCGCTGAGAAGGCGCCAAAAGAAAGCGGCTCCGCCGCCAACCAAAGCGGCGATAAATCGCCGCACTCCAAAACATTGCGGTGTCGCCGGCGCGTAAATTGACCGCCGGCGGGTCGAGCGGTAGCCCTGCATAGAGCAACATACCTGGTTGACGGTCGTCGCGCGCGAAGCGTAAAAAGGCATTTGTCGCCGCTGCGTGAAAGAGTGACTTGGGGCGATATGATCATCATGCGGCTTCGATTAGTAACGTTCTACGAGAAAGATTGAGCCATGAGATCTTCGACGGTTCAGCGATAGACTTTCTTCGCAAATCGATGACTGTGAAACGACATCTATGCCCCACGCTACGCTTGCCGCTGAATTCGTCGCCAACGAGGAACGCGCGCATTGGCACGACCAGGCTTTGTGGTTCGTCCGGGCAAAGCGCGACAAACAGGCCCACTCGTTGCCCGAGTGGGAAGCGCTGCGCGAGACCGCGGCGCAAATCAAGGCGCACACCGTCTCACGGTTGGCTGATTACCTGGAGCAATTCGCGGAGCAGGCCCAGCGGCTGGGGGCCAAGGTGTATTGGGCACGCAATGCCGCCGAACACAATGAGATTGTGCTCGGTATTCTCGAAAGCCACGGCGTGAAGCGGGTGGTGAAGAGCAAGTCGATGCTGACGGAAGAGTGCCACCTCAATCCGTTCCTTGAGCGGCACGGCATCGAGGTGACCGACACCGACCTGGGCGAGTGGATCGTGCAATTGCGCGGTGAGCCTCCCAGCCACATCGTGCTGCCGGCCATCCATATCAAGAAGGAAGAAGTCGGGCAACTGTTCCACGAACGGCTGGAGACCGAGGCCGGCGCCAGCGAACCAAAATACCTGGCCGAAGCGGCCCGCCGCAAGCTGCGCGAGTGCTTTCTGGAGGCCGATGCCGGCATCACCGGCGTGAACTTCGCCATCGCGGAAACCGGCGGCTTCGTCGTTTGCACCAACGAGGGAAACGCCGACCTGGGCGTCTCGCTGCCCAAGTTGCACGTCGCCTGCATGGGCATCGAGAAGTTGATTCCTCGGGCGGCCGATCTGGGCGTGTTCCTCAGGTTGCTGGCTCGCTCGGCCACCGGCCAGCCGATCACCACCTACTCGTCGCACTTTCACGGACCGCGTCCCGGCGGGGAATTGCACATCGTGCTGGTCGACAACGGCCGCAGCGACTTGTTGGGCTCCGATGAATTTCGCCGCTCGCTGAATTGCATTCGTTGCGGGGCCTGTATGAACACCTGTCCGGTCTATCGGCGCAGCGGTGGCTATAGTTATGCGGCGACGATCCCCGGGCCAATCGGTTCGATCCTTTCACCTGCTCGCGATGCCCGAGCGCACTTTAGCCTGCCGCACGCCTGCAGCCTTTGCGGGTCGTGCAGCGACGTATGCCCGGTGAAGATCGACATCCATCATCAATTGCTCACGTGGCGAGGCGAGCTTGCGGTGCGCGGGCTACTTCCCTTGCGAAAGCGGCTCGCCATGCGTGCCGCGAGCTTTGTACTGCGCCATCGGCGGCTTTACGAAGTGGCCGGCAAGCTCGCTCGCCTCATCCTTCCGCGTTTGCCGAGATGGCTCATCTACAACCGCCTCAATCCCTGGGGCAAGCAGCGTGAACTGCCCGAGTTTCCACGGAAAAGCTTTCGCGAACTGTACTCTGAGACGCAGCGACAAATCGAAAAAGGCAAATGACGGAGCTACTTCAGGTAAGGGTCCATGCCGGGAAATGGGCTGGGTATCGTTGTCTCTCGCGGCAAGTTAAGGCGTTCGCCATATTCTACCGCCGACGAGTTGCCGAAGCCGGTGCGGGCCGTTTGTTCGGAGTTTGCGGCGGGCGACATGATGGAGTTCGCTGTCAGCGCCAGCAAGCCCATGCGTCGCCCCAAATTTCCTTGAGATACTGCCGTGGTTTGTAGCGGGCCATTGTCGACGCTACACGATCGCACCGGTCACGCCGCGGTGCGGTCGGAGTTGTCGTCGGGCGGGCCGTTGTCGGCGGGCAGGCTGGCGAGGATGGGACGGTCAACGGAACCGACCGCGGGACGCAGGCTGAGCATACGCCGGCCAGGCAAGACCGTTGCGCGGGCGTCGATCGGCGGTACGCGCAACAACAAGAGAATGGCCGCGAGCCGGCCTACTGAGGAAATCCCAAAAATCATCAGGTAGGTTTCGGGCGTCTTGCCGGCGTACCAGAGCACGATCGCGCCCAGCGAAGCGCCCACGGCGGTCGCTACCGCGTTGCCCACGTTGTAGATGGTCAGCACACTGGTGCGCTCTTTCTCGGGAATCGCCTCGAAGAACAAGAGGAACATCGCCAACTCGTAAGCCGCCCAGGCCAGTCCGGCTGCCACTTGCACGAAGATCAGATAGGCGAAGCTGGTTGACACGAGCCACATGCCCGAGACGGGTACGATGGCCAGTCCGCCGATCCATAACAGTTGCCGTGTGCCGATACGGCGCGCCAGTCGCCCTAAGGCAGGCAAGGCCAGCGCTTTGGCCAGAAACGAGACTCCGATCAACAGCACGTACTCGAGGTAGGAGAAGTGAATTTGCTTGAGCATGAACGGCGTAAAATAGGGGCCGGCAAACTGCGCCGCCGCCTGAACCGCCAACAAGTAGACGAGCAAGGGACCGTCGGCGCGGCTGGCCGCCGGGCCGAATAACTCACGAAGCGAGACATGGCGGTGATCGTTGTCGGGAGGTTGCGGCTCGCTTTGACTGGCCAGGAAGCTCACGGAAACCAACCGGGCAAGGGCGGCCACCAGAAATAAGGCGGCGAACGGCGTACACGCCGCCGACCAGCCTTTGGTGTATTGCAGAATCAGGCCGCCGGCGACAAAGCCCACCAACGTGCCCACCTGGCTGAACCGCGTGCGCCGCGCGAAGAAGCCGTGACGCAGGTCGTCGGGCACCAGCGTGCCTGCCCACGTGTTCCAGGCGGGGCCGGTGGCCAGGCCGGCGCCCCAGTAAATCGCCGCCATGCCGAACACCAGCAAAGCCCCGACCTGACTGGCAAAGGCGCCGAGTGCCAACGGCAGAAACGCCAGCGCCTGACATGCAGCGCACGATACTACCCACCATTTATGCGAGTTCAACCAACGGATGGCGGCGGGCGAAATAAGTTGCAACACGGCACCGGCGACCAACGGCACCGTGGCCACCAGACCCGCCGCCACTTCACCCAGGCCGGCGGCCAGAGCAAATGCCGGCAGATAAGTTTCGCCGATGCCCACCATCACGCTGAACGACGCGCCGTCGCCTAGCATGGCCCGCAGATCACGGCGCGTGCCGCTCCGGCGAGATGGCTTCTCGGCGGGACGCGGCGAAGCCGGCTGGTTTATCGTCCGCCGCGGTATTGAGCGTTGCCGTTTTGCGGTCAGCATGGAACAAGCCCCTGGCATGCTGAATCGGTCGTTTCACACCCAATTTGCAATTTGCAATTTGCAATTTGCGATTTCCGGCTCACAGGCAGGTTCCATTGCAAATTGCAAAATGAAAATTGCAAAATGAAAAATGGGGAGGAAGCCGACCCTTGAATGGCCGGACAAATGCGAATACATTGCCCTCGCCGTTGCCTCTCCACGCCTTGCGAGACCCGCCCATGAAAGCCATTGCCGTTCGCCCCGGAACCCCTAATAGCGTCCATCTGGCCGATTTGCCAAAGCCGAAGCTGGCCGACATTCCCGGCGAGCGCGGCGTGCTGGTCAAGGTGCTCAAAGTGGGCGTCGACGCGACCGACAAGGAAATCAACGAGGCTAAGTACGGCAATCCGCCACCGGGCTACGATTTTCTGGTGTTGGGCCACGAATCGTTCGGCCAGGTGGTCGAGGTGGGCGAAAAGGTGAAGCACGTGCGGCCGGGCGACTTTGTGACCGCCACCGTTCGTCGGCCCGGTGGATCGATCTACGACAAGATCGGCAATTCGGACATGACCAGTGAAGAGACGTACTATGAGCGGGGCATCAACTTGTTGCACGGCTTTCTGACTGAGTACTACGTCGAAGACGCCGAGTTTATCGTCAGAATACCGGTTGGACTGAAGCACCTGCACGTGCTGGCCGAGCCGATGAGCTGCGCGGCCAAGGCGGTTCAGCAGGCCTTCGAGGTGCAACGCCGGTTGCGAGTCTGGCGACCGCACCTGGCTTACGTGCTGGGGGCCGGGCAGATCGGCCTGCTTTCGACGCTCATCCTGCGGCTGCGCAACCTGGAGGTCTTCACGTTGGCACGATCGCCGGCGCCCAACCTCAAGGCGGAAATTGTCGACGGTCTGGGGGCCCACTATGTCAGCACCGAACAAACGCCGCTCAAAGAACTGGCCAAAAAAACAGGCAAGCCCGACCTGATCCTCGACGCTACCGGTTCCAGCGCCCTCGCCTTTGGCGCCATGGAGGTGCTCGGGCACAACGGCGTGCTCGTCTGGACCAGTATTACCGGCGGCAGGCAGCACGTCGAGGTGCCGTCCGATAAAATCAATCTCGAGTGGGTGCTGGGCAACAAGCTGCTGGTCGGCTCGGTCAATGCAAATCGCGGACATTTTGAAAAGGGCATCAAGGACCTGGCCCTGGGAGAAGTGACGTATCCGGGCGTGATCCAGCGGATTTTGACGAACCCCGTGCCGGGACTCGACAACTATCGCGAGATGATGCGGCTGTTGGTGGAAGACAAAAATGCGTTGAAAGTGTACGTGGAGGTGGCCGCGGAATAGATTAGGCGTCAGCTAACAGGCGCGGGCTTCAGGCGCTTTACGACTGGGCCTGATGCCTGACGCCTGAAAGCTGATGCCTTACTATTGGCAGGCGCACGGATCGGCGGCGTAGGTCGTCGCCGGGGCTGCGTAGTAGTTGGCCGGCTGATAGTACGATCCATAGGCCGGCTGTCGGTTGAACAGCCCTCCCGACTGGCAGCAACCGCTGAGCGTGAGCACCGCCAAAACGCCGATGGTCAGCAGCCATTTCATGGCAAATACCTTTCTCCGTAGGGCGCCTGCCCGACGCAGGGCCGCACGACAACGACGTTCTGCTGAAAAGCTGAGGAAATGATGGGTGGCAAAGGTAGCGATTCCGCGGCAGCGGGTCAAGGCGATATGAATAGGATCGAAGGCGTCGTCTTCAAACCGCTGAAGCGATTTCATGATGCCCGTGGCTGGCTGGTGGAACTGTTTCGCCACGACGAACTGGCGGACCGGGATTGGCCTCGCATGGCCTACGTTAGCGAAACGCTGCCCGGCGTGGCCCGCGGTCCGCACGAACACGTCGACCAAAGCGACTATTTCGCATTTGTCGGGCCAGGCGACTTCAAGCTCTATCTTTGGGATGCGCGGCCGCACTCCGCCACGTACGGTCAGCGTCAAACGACGGTGGTCGGTCAATCGAATATGCAGGCGGTCATCATCCCGCCCGGCGTCGTGCACGCCTACAAGAACGTCGGTGAAATTCCGGGTTGGGTGTTCAATTGTCCCAATCGCCTCTATGCCGGCGAGGGTCGCCGCGAGCCGGTTGACGAGATCCGCCACGAAGACAAGCCGGGCGGCCTCTACGTACTCGATTGAGTGCGGCGAGGCGAATAACGGCCTGCATAATGAATCGCCGGAGAACTTTTATGCCGATTCACGACTGGACAAGGGTGCGGGCGGGCGTCTTCCACGATTTTCATCAAGAGTGGACAATCTGCATCAAACGAGCATTGAACGGCGGCATCTTGCCAGAAGGTTACTATGCCATGGTCGAAGCGCCGCCTCGCGTCGGTATCACAGAGACGATACATTCAGATCCGTACGCCGAGCGAAGCAATCGTGTCGTCGCGTTCAACGGCGTCGACGAGAACGTGGGTGTGATCGAAATCGTCTCTCCCGGCAATAAAGGGAGCCGAAATGATTTCCAGTGGCTTGTCGGCCAGTTGCTGCGCTTTCTCCATGAGGGAATTCACGTGCTGATCGTCGACTTGTTTCCGCCTACGGCTCGCGATCCTCAAGGAGTCCATGCCGCCCTCTGGTCGCAATTGGATGACTGCGACTTTCAGTTGCCGCCAGGTAAACTGCTGACGACCGTCAGTTATTCGGCAGGGCACGTAAAATGCGCCTACCTTGAACCGCTTGCCGTCGGCGATTCGTTGCCGGCGATGCCGCTCTTCCTGGAAGCCGAGAGCTATGTGGAAGTGCCCATCGAGGCCACATATCAAACCGCCTTCGACGACGTTCCCAAGCCATACCGGGATGAACTAACGGCGTAAAGCCATACCGAGAAGAATGTTATTGGCGCGGGCGATGGCGCGCGCCCCGCATCCTGGTTAGGCTTGCCCGGCTTGCCACTTGCCGGTAAAACTCCGCTCCCGGTAGCGTGGGACGAGCGAGCTTATCAAGCGCTGGTATCAAACAGGCATCGGACTTCCGGCGCTTCTTTGCTGACGCCTGACGCCTGTCGCCTCCGATGGTGGGCCGGCGCTCGCAAGCTCGCTAGTCCCACCCTACATCCTTCTGCCTTCGATAAGCGTCAAGGAAGACCTCCGATGGGCCCGCCCGATTTGTTGGCTGCATTCGACCGCTTGGGGCGCCCAAGCGTGCTCGTGGTCGGCGATCTGATTCTCGACCGCTATACGTTCGGCAATGCGGAGCGCGTCAGCCAGGAAGCGCCCGTCATCCTGCTGCGCGCCGATCAGCGCGAGGCGCGGCTGGGCGGCGCCGCCAACGTCTGCAACCTGCTCCGCGGCCTCGATGCCGTGGTAACCTGCGCAGGCGTGATAGGCCACGATCGCGACGGAGAATTGATAAGGCGGTTGTCGAACGAGGTCGGCGTCGATACGTCGGCCGTCTTCAGCGACCCGTCCCGCCCGACGACGGTCAAGGAACGCTTCATCGGCCGGGCACAAGGACGCCACCCACACCAAATGCTGCGAGTCGATAGCGAGGTGCGGGATCCGATTTCGCCGGCAATCGAGCGGCAGGTTCTCGACGCGCTCGTGGGCCGCCTCGACGCGTTCGACGTGGTGCTCATCTCCGACTACAGCAAAGGGGTCTGTACGGGCAGCTTATTGCGCCAGCTCATTGGCCGCGCCCGCCAGGCTGGTGTGCCGGTGTTGGTCGATCCCATTCGCTCGCACGACTATTCCTGCTATCGTGGGGCGACCAGCATGACGCCCAACCGGCTGGAAGCGGAAATGGCCACCGGCGTTCGCATCGAGACGGCAGCCGATGCATTTCAGGCGGCCGGCAAGCTACGCCGCGATCTCGATCTCGAGCTGGGCATTGTCACCCTCGATCGCGATGGCATGGCACTGGTCGACCGCGACGGCACGGCAAGCGTGTTTCCTACCCGGCCGCGTGCCGTGTACGACATTACGGGGGCTGGCGACATGGCCCTGGCGATGATCGGCGTGGCGTTGGCGGCGAAGATCGCCCCCGCCATGGCGCTGCAACTGGCCAACGTGGCGGCCGGCTTGGAGGTGGAGAAAGTCGGCGTGGCGGTCATCCCGCGCGAGGAAGTCCGGCAGCGCATCGTCGATGAAATGCGGACGGCCGAGCACGACGGCCGGCCCACCCGGCTTCCTGGTCCCTTAGATAAAATCTTACCTCTCGATCGGCTGGCCGCGGTCGTCGCTGAGCACGAGCAGGCCGGCCGCAAGATCGTCTTCACGAACGGTTGTTTCGATCTGCTGCACGTGGGCCACGTGAGTTATCTGGCCGAGGCGCGTGCTTTGGGCGAGGTGCTTGTCGTGGGCGTGAACAGCGACGCGAGCGTTCGCCAACTCAAAGGCCCGACGCGGCCGGTGATCGCTGAGCGCGACCGAATGACCATGCTCGCCGCCTTGTCGGCCGTCGACTACGTGATCGTCTTCGACGAACCAACGCCGCATCGGCTCCTCGAGCGGCTGCGGCCCGACGTGTTGGTCAAGGGCGGCACGTATCGACCCGATGAGGTTGTGGGGCATGAAATCGTCACGGCTTACGGCGGAGAAGTCTGCGTCGTGGGGTTGGTCGACGGCGTCTCCACGACCAAAATCGTGGCTTCCTTACAACAGACGGCCGGTAGTTCGGGCGTGGCGACTTCCGCTGACGTGCTCGGCGGCCCTCACTTCCCACTCTCGACGGCGGCCCAACCCGCCGGGGCAAACGGCTCATGAAGATTGCAGTTTTCTTACCGAATTGGGTCGGCGACGTGGTGCTGGCCACTCCCACGTTGCGGGCCTTGCGTAATTACGTGGGCCAGGGCGGCCGATTGTTCGGCGTGATGCGGCCCGCTGCGGCCGACGTGCTGGCCGGCACCTCTTGGCTCGATGGAACGCTGGTTTA
>DASSFG010000905.1:0-10205 GCA_035694685.1 Pirellulales bacterium | reverse complement strand
CCGCCGCAGACATCGTGCCCGCCGGCGCCGGCGTGCGGGCCCAGGCTCTGACGCCGGCCGGCACGCTCGTCGACGATTTTCACATCGTGCCCGCCGAGCGGATGATCCACGTTCTCAACGCGCCCTCGCCCGCCGCTACCGCATCCTTGAGCATCGGCCGCTCGATCGCCGATTTGGCAAACGCCAACTTCGCCTAGCGCGCTTGCCGCACGCTGGCAATCAAAACCGGCGAGGCCGTGTAGGGTGGCTCGTTCCCCCCTACATGTCATCAGCCCAACCCTGTATGCCATCAGCAGCTTACTGTTAAGACACCACCAGCGGCCTCGGCGACTGGAATCTCGTCGCCGCCATAGCTAAGTTATACGTGTCGGTGAGAGGCAATTAAATTCGGTAACGACGGAATTTGCTCAGATGCAGGGATCGCGGACGCTGGCGCAGCGGTGCAGGGAGTCGTTCTCCAATAGTGCCTGGCACGCGGGCGAAGATTATTCCCGCCAGCGACGCGTGCAGATTCTCACGATCGATCGTTACGGGCTGGTCGCCGACGTGAACGACCGCGACGGCACGCCTAACAACGTCGAGCTCGATTGGTCGGACATCATCGACGAGTCGGACATCTCCGACGAGATTATTGACGCCACTTGCACCTGCGCTCGCGCGGCGGAGGGACATTTGTGCAAACACGTCGCGGCGGTGGTGCAGATGATCGACCGCCACCCCGGGGCGCCTCGCTTGCCGGGCACGTTCGACCTGACCGTGCTGCCCGTCGAAGAGGATTTTACCGAAATGCCCGTCGCCACGACGCGTAGCATCTTGCAGCAAATCGGGGCTCCGATTACAGTCGGCGCCGGCTCGCCGTTTGCGCTGGAGCGCCCACTGCCGCCTGCCGCCCGCAAGGAGCCGGCGCAATGGCGTCTGGCGCTGAAGGAATTCGCCTCGACCCAGACTTCGGCCCCCTTCCGGCCAGAGCGCGCCGTATCCGAGAAGCAGCGACTGTTCTACCGCATCAACCTCGAAGAGCAGCGCGCCACGTCGTCTGGATTGCACATCGAATTCATCAAGCGCGTGCTCTAGCGAAACGGCAGGTTCGGCGTTTCGAATCTATGGCCCTTGCGGCAAGAAGACATCGAGTTGATGCCGGACCCGGCCGATCGCGAACTGCTGGCGTTGCTCATCAGCACGACCGCGCTGGAGACCCATCAGTACCGCTATTATTATCACTCCTCGACCGGCAGCTCGTCTTGCAAGCTGGCGGAGCCTGCCTATGCGTTGCTGCTGCCGCGGATGGCGGCCACCGGGCGACTGGGATGGGTGCCGGGCAAAAACCCGCGACAGGAAGAGCCAGTGCCGTTGACGTGGGACGACGGCCTGCCGTGGAAATTCAAACTGACGCTCTCCGCGCCCGAGGGCAAGTCGGGCAGAAAACTGGCGCCCGTTCTGTATCGCGAGGGCGAAGAAGCCGACGTCTTGGGCGTATTGATGGCGCTGCCGGGACTGATCATGTTCCGCGATCGCTTGGGGCGGCTCGACCACTCCGTCATGCCGCAGGCCCTCGCGGCGGCCCGCAAGCTGCAGCAAGTGCGTGTGCCGGCCGGGCAAGAAAATAACTTTGTTGAAGAAATCTTGAAAATGCGCGGCTTGCCGCCGATCGACCTGCCCGACGACCTGCGCTGGGAACAGGTCCGCGTCGAGCCTCGTCCGCGGGTGACGATCGCGCCCGTTACCATTGGCGCCACGACCTCGCTCATCGGAAAATTGGCCTTCGATTACGCGGGTCTGATCGTTGAAAGCGAGGATGAACGGCAGTCGTTTCCCGCGACGGCCGAACGGCGCATCGTTCATCGAGATTTCGACGTCGAGCAAGCGGCGTTGAAAGAGTTGTATCGCCTGGGCGCCAGTGCGGCGAGCTATGCCGAGCGTTACTATGGCACGTTCAAGGTAAACCGCAAAGATTTCGCCCCAATGATCGTCGCTTTGAGCGAGGCCGGCTGGCAGGTCGAGGCGGAAGGTCACCGCCTGCGCCGGCCGGGCACGCCGCACGTCAGTCTAGCGTCGGGCGTCGATTGGTTTGAGCTGAATGGCCACGTCGATTACGAGGGCGAGCAAGTGGGGCTGCCCAAGTTGCTGGAAGCCCTCCGGCGCGGGGAAGAGTTTGTCACGCTCGGCGACGGCAGCCGCGGCATGCTGCCCGCCGAGTGGTTGGCGCGCTATGCCCCTCTGGCCGCCATGGGCGAGGCCGAGGGCGACAAGGTTCGCTTCAAGCCTTCGCAGGCGCTGCTGCTCGACGCCTGGCTGAGCGCCCAGCCGGAAGTGGATATCGACGCCGCATTCAACCGTGTGCGCGACCGCCTGCGGTCGTTCGAAGGCGTGCAATCGCACGCCGAACCGGCGGGCTTTTCGGGCGATTTGCGGCCCTATCAGCGTGAAGGGCTGGGCTGGCTGTTGTTCTTGGAAGAATTCGGCTTCGGCGGCTGCCTGGCCGACGACATGGGCCTGGGAAAAACCATCCAGGTGCTGGCCATGATCATTGAACGCCGCAACCGCCGGCAGAACGGCCAGCGCGGTCGGCCCACGCTGGTCGTCGTGCCGCGCAGCCTCGTGCACAACTGGATCGAAGAAGCGCGCCGCTTTACGCCCGAATTGAAGGTGCTCGATTACACCGGCATGGCCCGCAGCGACGAGCGCGAGAAGCTCGATCAATACGACCTCGTGGTCACCACCTACGGCACGCTACGTCGCGACGCGGGCCACTTGAAAGACCTGCCGTTCGACTACGCCATTCTCGACGAGGCCCAGGCGATTAAGAATGCGGCCTCGCAAGCGGCCAAAGCCTGCCGGCTCATTCCAGCCGAGCACCGCCTGGCGATGACCGGCACGCCCATCGAAAACCACCTCGGAGAGCTGTGGTCGATCTTCGAGTTTCTCAACCCCGGCATGCTCGGACGCTCCAACAGCCTCAAGCTGCTCTCCTCGAAAGGTTCGTCCGACGTCGAGGGCGTGCAGTTGCTGGCCAAGGCCCTGCGTCCCTTCATCCTGCGGCGCACGAAGGAGCAAGTGCTCTCCGACCTGCCCGAGAAGACCGAGCAGACGCTCTACTGCGAGCTCGACACGCAGCAGCGCAAGCTGTACGACGAGCTGCGCAACCATTACCGCGACGCCTTGAACCAGCGCATCGCCCGTGAAGGCATCAACAAAGCCAAGATTCACGTGCTGGAGGCGCTGCTGCGGCTGCGGCAAGCGGCCTGCCATCCCGGCCTGCTCGACAAAGCCAAGGCGGCCCAGCCGAGCGCCAAGCTGGAAACGCTCCTGGAACAACTCGACGAAGTGCTCAACGAGGGACACAAGGCGCTCGTCTTTTCGCAGTTCACCAGCTTGCTGGCGCTGGTGCGCAAGCAGCTCGACAAACGGAAACTCGTCTACGAATACCTCGACGGCAGCACCACCGACCGCCAGGCGCGTGTCGATCGCTTTCAAAACGATCCGCAGTGCCCACTGTTTTTGATCAGCCTGAAGGCCGGCGGTCTGGGCCTGAACCTGACGGCCGCCGACTACGTGTTCATTCTCGATCCCTGGTGGAATCCGGCGGTCGAGGCGCAGGCCGTGGACCGCGCTCATCGCATCGGGCAAACGAGGCGCGTGTTCGCCTACCGGCTCATCGCCCGCGACACGGTGGAAGAGAAAATCTTGCAGCTTCAAGGCGAGAAGCGCAAATTGGCCGACGCCATCATTTCGGCCGACAACAGCGTCATCAGCCAGCTCACCGCCGACGACTTACAGATGCTCTTGAGTTAATAGACTGTCTGCCGGGGTGGTGCGATGCCGGGCAAGACGGCGGCGACCAACAGCTCGGCCGCCGGACGCGGCGACGATGCGCCATGAGATACGCTTTCTCGTCCGCCGCAATTTTCGTTATCCCGGGCGCCGCGAATCGGCATAAGAGACCCCAAAAGCTGCCGCTGTACGCAGCGGCTCGTCCGGTTTTCTTGGTAGCCGGCGCGGATTAAACTAAGACTTCCTAACTTAAGGAGCACGCCATGTTCAGATTACTTGTTTGCTGCACGTTACTTGTTTGCTGCGCCCTGTTGTTCGGCTGTCTGCCAGCGTCGGCGGCGGAGCCTGCGTTGAAGGCGCTGATTGTCGACGGCCAGAACAACCACAACTGGAAAGCCACCACGCCGCTACTCCAAAAGCACCTGGAAGATGCGGGATTGTTTAAAGTCGACGTGGCGACGACTCCGCCCGGTGGCGACCTGAGCGGTTTTCGGCCCAAGTTTGCCGATTACGACGTCGTTGTCTCCAATTACAACGGGGCGGCCTGGCCCGAAGAGACGCGGCACGATTTTGAGCAATACATGCGCGACGGCGGCGGGTTGGTGGTCGTTCACGCCGCCGACAATGCCTTCCCCGATTGGAAAGCCTACAACGAAATGATCGGCGTCGGCGGCTGGGGCGGGCGCAATGAAAAGTCCGGGCCGTACCTGCGGCTGCGCGAGGGAGAGTTTATACGCGACACCAAGCCGGGCGGCGGCGGAAGCCACGGCGCTCAGCACGCCTTCCTGGTGATCGTTCGCGACAGTAAGCATCCCATCACGGCCGGTTTGCCCTCGTCCTGGTTGCACGCCTCCGACGAGCTCTATGACCGGCTTCGCGGTCCCGCGGAGAACCTGACCGTATTGGCGACTGCTTTTGCCGATCCGAAGCAGGGCGGATCGGGTGAGCACGAGCCGATGCTCATGGCCATCGAATACGGCAAGGGCCGAGTGTTTCACACCACGCTCGGTCACAGTCCTGAAGCGATGCACTGCGTCGGATTCATCGTGACCTTGCGACGCGGTGCGGAGTGGTCCGCCACGGGCAAGGTGACTCGAACCGAGATCCCTGACGATTTTCCGACGCCCGACAAAGTCAGCGTGCGCTAGCAGCAACCGCGCAGAGTTTTGCTACACCGACTTCGGAAGAAGTCGGGCCATCACCTCCAAGGAAGTTTCATGGCCAAGAAAAAGGTCGTTCGCAAGAAGGCGGCGCCCGCGCAGGGTTCCGCGAACAATACCCAAGCCAAACGCGCGAAGAAAAGCACGATCAAGCCGCCTCCGGCGCCGGCCATCGTGCGCAGTGCCGAAGTCGGTGCTCCGTTGGCGCAAGACCAGGCGATTCTGGAGCGCTTGCGCCTTTATCCAGGGGCGACGGTGCGGGAAATCGTCGCTATGTTCGAGCTCGATGGAATGAAAGTCACGCCCGAAGCCGTGCGAAAAGCCAAACGCCGCCTCGAATAGCGATTTGTCATGTAGCGGCGGATGGCCTTGCGTAGGGTGGGACGAGCGAAGCGAGTCCCACCATGATGGGTTTTTAATGGTGGGACTCGCGTCGCTCGTCCCACCCTACTTCTACTTCAGCCGGCAAAGTCGGCCGCGCCCGCAAGGTTGATCCGTAGCAATCGTGGCTGTCGCCGGGAGGGCTTACCGCGCTTGTGCGGCTTCTCAGCGTTCTGACGATTCGCTCAACACCGCCGATTGGCGCGACGATAACAACCGCTAGCAGCCTGGTTAAAAGCGGGGTCATCGGCGAATCGCTGTCATCGTGGCGTTTTGCGAGCCATCGGCGCCCTCCACAGGCAGGCTGTTAGCGACCCAATTGATAAGGAAACCAATCCATGAAACGCGCCCTCATCGCCGGCTTGACAGTCACTGTCCTCAGCCTGGCTGTTAACTGTTTCGCCGCCGGCCACGCTTGTCCAGACGGTAATTGTGACGAGTGCAAGCCAGGATTGTTCAAACGGTGCACCGGCTGGCTGCACTCGAAGCAATGCTCGGACTGCGGCAAGCAGTGCGGGCCGTTCCATAAGTGCGGTGGGCTGTTTAACCACCATGCCCGGCGAAGAGCAGTCACCGAGTATGGCGATTATGGCGCTCCGCCCTCCGCGCAGATCACCTATCCCTATTACACGAATCGCGGCCCGCGCGACTTCCTTGATCCCAATCCCCGCGGCATCGGCCCCTAAATAGCCGTGCGCGATGCCCCGGTCGCAGCGGCATCGGTGGCTGGGGCAGAGCTGGCCGCGCTCGATCTACCACTGTTCAGACGCGTTGCCGGCCAGCGATGCCCCGGTCGTAGTCTTGCCGGGGCATGGCCGCAACCTCGTCTTTCGCCAAATCAGTCAGGCGTCGCGGCTCTGCCCCAGCCACCGCCGTTGCTCGACCTCAGCCAGCGTCACAGATCGCCCACGGCGCGATGCAGCCTGAACCAGGCCAGGGCGGAGTCGTAGACGGCGTTGTAAAAGTTGGCGTAAGCTTGCACGCGCTGCGTCTCGGCATCGAGCACCTCGGTGTAAGTACTGAGCTGTTGCCGGTAGCGGTCGCTGACGACGTTGACGTTTTCCTCCGACTGATTGACCGCCACGCGGGCCACGTCGACCCGTTCACGGGCTTCGCTCAAGTTCAGCCAGCGAGTGCGCACCTCTAGTGCAATGGCGGCGGCCTGGTCGGCCCGCTGCTGCATGGCGGCGCGGCTTTGCTGGTCCTGAGCCTGCGCCTGCCGCCGCGCCACGCCGCCATCGTAAAAGTTCCAGCTTCCGGTCGCAGTGGCAGCGAATATGTCGCGATTGCTCAAAGAGTTGAAACCAAGATAGATGTAATTCAATCCGACGTTGACGTTCGGCCGCGAGTTGGAGCGAGTAATCTCGGCCTGGGCGCGCAAGGCCCGAGCGCGTCCCGATAGCTCGGCCAACTCCGGCCGGGTGCGCACCGCCTGTTCGGTAAGCTGCGCCAACTCATCTTGCATCTCGGGTAGTGACGTCGTTTGCCGATGAAGATCGGCTGCATCGTCATTGCGAGCTGCCGTGGGTGGCGGACCCAGCTCTTCGAGTGTCACCGGCAGATCCAGCGGACGCATCAGGTAGCGGTTGTAGGTGGCCCAGGCGATGCTCTGCGCGTTGCGCGTCTGAATCTCTCGCAGCCGGGCGTTGGCCAACGATACTTCTGCCGACAGCTCTTCATTGCGCGTCGCCATGCCCACTCGCTTGCGGCTCTGGACGTCGTTGAGAAACGACCGCAGGCGGGCGACTTCGCTCTTGGCGACCTCCAGGTTCCTCTTTGTCTGCAAGACGCCTACGTAAGCTTCGGCCACGGCCAGCTTGAGATCGAGAAGCGTGCGAAACTGACCGGCCTTTTGCTGGGCAACTTGCGCATCGGCCGCGTGTACTTGTCCGCGAATTCGTCCACCGGCGTAAATCGGCTGGTTTAGCGAAGTGACGGCAAAAGGGAGGTTATTCTGCCCCGCGCCAAAAAAGGAGAACGCGCCGCCCAACCCGGCCGCGGCGCCCTGCGACGACGAGCCAGTCGGGCCCACGCTGAACCTGGGCGTCGGGCTGAGAAGCTGTACATCGACGCCCGTGGCGGTGCCTTTGGGCAGAAAACCTCGCTCTGCGGCAATCACATTCAGGTTCGCGGCACTCGTATTCAGCCGCTGCCCGCGCAACTGCGGGTTGACGGACAAGGCCATCCGCCAGGCGTCGCCGAGGTTCTCGGCGCGCGCCACCGGTTTGCCCAAGAGGCAAATCGCGGCCATCAGTAGCGGGATTGCCTTCTTACCAGCCGTCATCAGCAGTTAATGCGAGAATTCGATCTCCCCTGGCTATCGGTAGCTAGGGCATCAGTATCGCATCGGCCGGATATGACGGCTGGGTTGACTTTACTTTTTCTGACGGATTTACCAGTGTCTCGTGAAGCTGCGTTGTTGGCGTCGGGTGGGGAGAAGGCCAGCGGAACGCGTCAGTCCGCCACTGTCCAGGAGCCGCTCATCTTCGGCAGGAGCGGTCAGGGAAGCAAGTCGCGGACCTTAAACTCGATACCCGGAAAGCGTTGGCTGGTGAAACGATCGCCCCGATTCTGAGTGCGGATGATGCTGTATTGCCCGGCGCGAGGGCGCGTGTAGACCAGAACACGGTTGCTATTGAGGTCGATGACCCAGTATTCGCGAACGCCCCCCTTGGCATAGAGCGGCGCCTTTTTCTGGGTGTCGTAAGTGAAGGAGGAGTCATAGCATCCATCATGTTCGCCTACTGCGGCATGGCCATCACGACGCCAATCGTGGAACAAAACCGAAGCTTCTTTCCGCGAGCGAATCGGGGTCCGCAGGCTTTGCGCAGGCCAGCCCCACCCTGCGTTGACTGCCACGCTCTCAGGCTGACTCGCCAGGGGCGGCCTGCTCGGCAAGCGGTTCGGCGATAATCAGCGATTGATCGCCCTCCGTGAGCGGGTATTCCTGCACGGTCCGAGATGGCCAGTAAATGCTGATGCCTTTGACCTCGGCGTCAGCGGGAATACCCCAGAAAGGCCGCAGGTCGTATTGCGATTCGTAGCTGCCGCCGCCTTTCACCAGGCGAAGTTGGTCGCCCGCAGAAGTATGCAGGACGAGTCTGGCGCCGATCGCGTCGCGATTGGAGCGCGTGCCGACCAGCCGCACTCGCAGCCAGCCGCCTTCGGGCGGCGTGTCGTTGCACACCAAGGC
The DNA here is from genome assembly GCA_035694685.1 of Pirellulales bacterium. Taxonomy (GTDB): domain Bacteria; phylum Planctomycetota; class Planctomycetia; order Pirellulales; family JAICIG01; genus DASSFG01. The sequence continues at coordinate 1,700 of DASSFG010000905.1, read as the reverse complement.
ATTGGGCTCGCCGTCGTTGTGCGAAAACACGAAGTCGAGGTCGCCGTCGTCGTCCAGGTCGGACGCTGCCAGGCCACGGCCGCGATGCGGGAGCGAAAAGTAGCCGTCGGCCGGAAACACCGCACGGTTGAACCGTCCGCGTTCATTGATCAGCACCAGCGGTTCCTGGCGGATAGGCGCCGCCTTGGGAAAGTTGATCACATGACCGTTCGAGACGACGAAATCTTCGTCACCGTCGCGATCGACGTCGGCAAACATCGTCCCAAAGCCGACATATAGCCGCCCCAGGGCCGTGATGCCCGTGCCCTGGCTGACATGCACGAATTGAGCCGCACCGTCGTTGCGGTAGAGCGAAAACGACTCCTGCTCGAAGTTGGACACCCAGATATCGGGTAGGCCGTCGAGATCGTAATCTCCCAGGTCGACGCCCATGCTACCTTCGGCCTTACCGTTGGCGTCGCGGGCCACGCCGTGGAACAATCCCACCTCTTCAAACGTGCCATGGCCGTCATTGAGATACAGAAAGTTGTCCACAGTGTCGTTGGCCACGTAGATATCGACGTCGCCGTCGAGGTCCAGGTCGCCCACGACCACCCCCAGACCCTTGCCGCACACGTGCGACTCGACGTTCAGCCGGGCCTCGCTCGTGGCGTCGCGAAAGGTGCCGTCGCCGTTGCTGTAGTACACGATGTCGGGCAGCGGTTCGAATTTGCGCGGGGAACAAATCTCGCGCACGCCGGGTTCGGGACCGGGGCATTCAGGATCGTTGTCCGGCGACCAATCGACGTAGTGGTCGATATATATGTCAAGCTGCTGGTCGCCGTTGAAGTCGGCCCAAGCGGCGCTGGAGCTCCACAACGTGTCGGTCATCCCTACCGGTTGGCTCACCTCCTCGAAGGTGCCGTCGCCAAGATTGTGAAACAATTGCAGCCCGCCGTAACCAGTGACTAGCAGATCGGTAAAGCCATCGGCATCGTAGTCGGCCGCGGCGCAGCCGTGCGTGAGGTGCGGCGCCTGCGCGGCGCCGCAAGCCGCCGTGACGTCGGTAAACCGCCAATCGCCCAGGTTGCGAAACAGGGCCGAGGGCAGGCCGCTGGTGCGCTTTTGCTTGTCGAACTTGCCGCCACCCGGGCAAAACAAGTCGTGGCGGCCGTCGTTGTCGTAGTCCAACAGGCCGATGCCTCCGCCGAGCGACTCGACAATGGTGTGGAAGCCCGCCGCGCGGCCGTTGTCGTAGGCAAAGGTGACGCCGCTTTCGGCCGTCTTGTCAGTCATCCGCACATAGTCCGGCCCGCTTGGCTTCACGATAACGGGTCCAGCGACGGCCTGAACTTGGCCTCGGTGGTTACAACCGTTCATCGCCAGCAAACATCCCAGGCCGGCGCCTGCCACGACGCAGCAGGCCATAGCCGCCTGCTTAGTAGAAAAAGTCGAAAGGATAATGGCCAACCTCGCTACGACCGACGTGCGGGCAATGAACAATGGACAATAAATAAGCAGATATGAACCGCCATTTCAGTCTAGCCCGAGCAGTCACGTTGGGCCAGAGGGCTGTGTCGCGTTTCGCGCCACGCGTAGGTCAGGCTTTCCAGCCTGACGGAAGCGGCTACGATGGCTGTCAGGCTGGAAAGCCTAACCTACTAGACGTGACCGCGTGGGTGTTGGCGAAGCGGTGCCAGGCTACGATGGCTGTCAGGCTG
>DASSFG010000904.1:0-2025 GCA_035694685.1 Pirellulales bacterium | reverse complement strand
GCGTCGCGTAATCGCGCACCGCTATTTAGGGACGGCTGCGACGCGAAGCGATGATCTATTTCGCCAGCTCGGGATGCTCGTTGGCCCACTTTTGATATTCTTCGATCGAGTAGAACGCGGCGTGATTGTAGAGCCGACCGCCTTCTTCCACGAGCTGGGGCGAATTGAACGCCCAGGAATCGCCCTGTTGGTTCATCAGAGCAGCGAGCTTGGCGTCCAGGTCGCGCTGTAGCTCCGCGTGCCGCTCATCGCCGACGAGGTTGTGCAGCTCGGCGGGATCGTGCCGCCGATCGAACAGCAGCCACGGCTCTTGCTCGAAGCGGGCATAAGTGTAGTCGGCGGTCACGATGCCGCGCCAAGGCCGAGCAACCTGGTCGGGATGGAATGGCACGAAGATCTGCAGGAGCACGGCGTCGGGACCGTCGGTCGTTTGGCCGAGCGCCACGCGGGCGAGATCGGCGCCCTGCATGTTCTCGGGCACCTCAATGCCGGCCAGCGCGAGCAACGTCGGCGCCATGTCGACGTGGCTGAAGAGCGTTTCTACCACCTGGCCCGGCGGAATGCGGGCCGGCCAGCGGACGATGCCCGGCACGCGCGCCGATTCGTCGTAGGGCTTTCGCTTTCGCCGCAAACCGTGCGAACCGAGCATGTCGCCGTGGTCGGAAGTAAACAGGACGATCGTGTTGTCGTCGAAGCCCAATTCGTCGAGCGTTTCGAGTAACCGGCCAACCTGGTCGTCGACGGCCGTGATGGCCGCGTAATAAGCCGCGATCTCCTCGCGACCGCCCGTCGGCACGTAGGGGGCAAAGGCCGCGCCGACGCCACGTTTGGCCGTGGGCGGTTTGCTCGCTTCGCTGCCGGGCAGCCAGTTCTCCGGCGGCATAATTCTTTCCGCCGGATACCGCCGGGCATATTCCTCCGGCGCCCCGTAAGGATCGTGCGGCGGTCCCATTTGCACGGTCAGAAAGAAAGGCTGGTCTTTTGGCTGCGAACGCAGAAACTCGACGGCGAAGTCGCACGACGCTTCGGGCTCGAACTTGTCGACCGTGATCGGCGCGGGCGTGTCGCGGAAATAGGTCGGACGAAAATGCCGATGATGGCACTCGTAGGCCGCCCAAAACTCAAAACCCTGTCGCCGTGGTCCGGGCGGAACGAAGCCCGGCTCGCGCGGGCCGCCGTCGAGATGCCACTTGCCTACGAAGCCGGTCCGATAGCCCGCGTCGCGCAGGATTTCAGCCAGCATCACCTGGTCTTCGCGCAGACGCAGGTCGTTGGCCACCATGCCGTTGACGTGCGGATAGGTGCCCGTGAGCAGAATGGCCCGGGCCGGGCAACAGACCGGCACGTTGGCATAGGTGCGGTGAAAGCGTATGCCTTCGGCCGCCAGACGGTCGATGTGTGGCGTCTTCACCTGCGGGTTGCCGTCGCAACCCATCGCGCCGGCCCGCATCTGGTCGGGCAGAATGAGGAGAACGTTCGGCCGCTCGGCGGCGAACGCAGGCGAGGCCAGAAAAAGGATCAGGCCGAACAAGATCCGCTTCATTCGCTTTTTCCCGGTGAGGTCGGCAGCTTTTTACCCAGGCTTGAATACTCGGCTTCCAAGATGTCCTTACAGAGCATCGTACAATCGTAACAGATGTAAACGTCGTCCGGCCCTTCCACCAATGGCCCAACGGCGCGGTTGCTGTTTCTGCAAAAGGAGCAGAACGCGTTTGACCGTGCGTTTGGCTCACCGCGGAGCCACGCGGCAACTTTGCGCCACAGGCTTCCACCGGCAGACCTTCGCTCGGCAGCTTGAAATGACCGATATGGGTTCTTCACATTCGTGTCAACCATCAGATGTCCTATCGTCCGCCTACCCGCAATAGATTCTGTTCCGAACACGTCAGGCTGGAACGCCTGACCTACTGGGGCACGAGCCGGCCGGCGTCGAGCTCGGCTTTGCGCTGGAAGCGAGCAGCCAGTTCCAGGCTGTGGGTGACGACGGCGAGCATCGTTTGTTCCAACTGCTGTAGCTCGAGCAAC
>DASSFG010000903.1:0-2617 GCA_035694685.1 Pirellulales bacterium | reverse complement strand
TCGCCCGAAATCTGCGACTTCAAAGTTAACGCGCCGCTATCGGTCGCCGCCTGGCCATCCACCTGAAACCGGCCGCTGCGGCGGCAATAGAGCTCGTCGGCCTGGCGGTACAGAATTAGGTCACGCGACCAATCTCCGCATGTGACATGGCTTTGCGCGTTCGGCCCCAGGATGCACGACTCAGCCATCAGCAAGACGGCGTCGGCCGCAGGCTGCGTGCGGTGCGGGGTAACGAACTCCAGTCGGGCGGTGCCACTCAGGGGGTGCGGCCGCCGAAATCGCAATCGGACGTTGCCCAGCTCGATGACCACGCCGTCGGCCAGTGCGGTCGAGCGGTCGATCGAACGGCCGTCCAAACGCACGGGCCGACGAGGCTCGATCAGATACGCTTCGCCGTCGCGTCGGATTTTGGCGTGCCGCCGCGAGAGGTCGCCCAGGATGGGAACATCGACCTGGGCCTCTGGCACGGGCTGACCAAGGGTTACTTCATCGCGCGTGCAGACCAGATAGCCGCCGACGCCATCCACCCACAGCAGGAACCGGTCAATCGGCCGCCAAGGAAATGCCGCCGGCGGTTCTTGCCGCGCCGGCGGTTTGGAAAACGTATTAGTCGATTCATCCATAGGCAGCGCCTTTTCGTAGCGCAGGCGTTTTAGGCGCCCATTGTGGTGCAGGTGTTCCGCCTGCTTCGCGTTGTTCCATGTTTGTACGTTTGCCATAGCGGACAGGACGCCTGCACCACAATGCGCAGCCACCGGGACGCTTGCTCGCAGGTTAATGCCTACTTCAGACCATGCCTGTCGTCGAGCTTCACGCGCCGCCTCGTGATCCGGGCACAGTTCCAGCAACGCCTCGGCATCTCGCAGTACGTCCGGCCACTGTCGAGCAGCAATCGCCGTGTGGAGCGAGGTGGCGAGCTCCCGGGCCTTTGCTCCTTTTACCTTACACGCTCGCACGGCGTCTTCCAATGAAGTGAGGCGCGGCAAAAGCGCGGCGGCACGCGCCCATTCCTGCTCCGCCCGAGAAAAGTCGCCGCGGCGAGCGAACCGCTGCGCCGTTTCCATCCGCCAGGCGGCTTCGCGGACCAGCCGCACGTCGGTCGTATCGGCAAAGCGGCGGTCCAGATCGTCGAGCCGCGCCAGTGCGGCGGCCGGGTTGCCGGCCGCCAGGCACTGTTCGGCCTCGTTTAGGCGACGGTCGACGACCTTCGCCAGAAGCTGCTTTGCCGGGCGGAATTCTCGCAATCCGCTCTGGCAAAGCAGGCGACCGGCTTCGTCGAGCCTTCCCCCTTGAAAGGCCTCGGTCGCCTCACGCAGCTTCAGTCGCCAAGGTTGGAACATGGTGGGTGAGAGCGAGTTAGGGTTGCGGTCCTCGATCAAAAATGACGAATGCCCAATGACGAATGACGAAGGAATGACGAATGACGAAATCGGAATGACGATCGACCGCTCGTCCGCGCCACCCTTCGCGTTGACCATTCGTCATTCGTCATTCGGGCTTCTTTCGTCATTCGACATTCGTCCTTCGTCATTCCGATTACCGTCCGTCTGCCGCCAGTTCAGCCACCTTGGGTTGGCCGTCGAAATACTCGGCGATCTCTTCCGCAATGTTTTCCGGAGCGGGTTCGCTTACAGGAATCTCGTCGCGGAACTGGCTCTCGGCGTTGACCAGCTTTTCGGCTACTTCCAAACGAGTGCGCAAATCGGTCACCAACTCTTTGACGCGCGAGAGCTGCGTGTCGTCAAACGCATAGTCGCTCGTCGTTTGAGCCGCCTCGACCATCTTCAACCGGGCTTCAAGCTGCTCCACGTCGACCTCGAGCTGACGCTTGGCCGCCAGCATTCCTTCCAGTTTCTGCCGGGCGCCGTCGAGGCTGCGCTGACGGGCCTGGTGCATCTCCTTGAGGCTGCCGAGCGTGGCGTCGTTGGTCTTATAACGCTCGAAACGGTTGGCCAAGTCAATCTTCACCTGGTCGGCCGTGTAGTCTCGGCCGGCGTAACGGAACACGCTCTTGTTCGTGGCCAGGTCGTCTTTGAGCTGCATCAGCTCGCCGCGGTCCTTGGCCAGACGGCCTTCGACGCCCGAGATCTTCTTTTCGAGCTGATCGACCTCGACCTCTTCCGTGGCGATGACCTGCATGTTCTTGCGGATGTCGGGCACCAAATCCTTGACCATCCGGCGTGCCCGTTCGATCTCGAATTCGATCGGCACGTTGTTTTTGACGGAATCCTTGACCCAACCGGCCGAGGTGCGCACATAGCTCACGGCCTCTCGTCCGCCGAACAACAGTACGGCCAAGACGGCGGCCCCGGCACTTCCCCAAATCGCTCGCTTCAACATCGTAAATCCTCCCAAAATCCGGCGGTCGCGCTTGGTGCGCCGGCCAACCCTTGCGATAGATATTCCCGCTGCGACCATCCAGCATGGTCGCCAACAATGTTTCTTCGCCCGCCGAAATGGAATCTTGTGAGTTCGGTTCACTTTTTTCGCTAGCGGGCCGGTAATGTCTTAACAGTAAGTTGCTGATGACATGTAGGGTGGGACGAGCGAAGCGAGTCCCACTTGTTCGGCCGCTGTTTGGTGGGACTCGCTTCGCTCGTCCCACCCTACGACAATG
>DASSFG010000902.1:0-10066 GCA_035694685.1 Pirellulales bacterium | reverse complement strand
GAAGCGAGGTGATGGAACGAGCCCACAACAGGGCGCCAAGAAACCAGGCGGCAAGAAGGACGGCGAGAAAGGTCCGTTAACCGACAAGAAGGAAGAGCAAGCGCCGGGTGAAGGCGAGCGCAGCAATAAAGCCGACCAGGGCGACGACTCGCAGGGCGACAAACCCGCGGGCGAGAAGCAAGCCGGAAAATCGGGCAAGCAGCCCTCCGCCGGCGAGAAAGGCGCCGAAGGTTCTGAGCAAGGCACGCCTAATGAAGGCGGCGACAAGACCATGAAGGACGAAACCGGCGGCGGCAAGCAAGGCGACGCCAAGGTCGGCGACGAAGGCGCGAAACACGCCGACCAGGAGACACGGCCGCGCGACGGCCAGGGCGGGCAGGCCAAAGGCGCCGGCGAAACCGACGACAAAATGAAGAAGCACGAAGGCGAATCGCCCGACCAGAAGGGCGGCGACCAGGATACGAAAGACAAGGGCGAGGGCGGCGCCGGCAATAGCGAGGGGAGTAACAAGCACGGATCGCCGACCACGCACGGCGGCAACCAGGGCCGCAAAAAGCAGCAGCTCAGCCCCGACAATAAAAAGGGAACGACCGAAGACGAACCCGAATCGTCGAGTGAGGGTAAGCGGCAGTCTGACTCACAGGGCGGCCAGCAGGGCGAGCAGGACGGCGGCGGCAAGGGTGGCGGCGGCCAACGCGCCAACAACGAAGGCACCGGCACCGCCGGCCAGAACAGCGAAGCCGATTCCGGCGGCCAGCAGGGCCAAAACAAGGGCAAAGGGCCAACCGGTTCCAAAGGCGGCGACCAGCAAAAAGGCGACAAGCCTTCCGGCGGAAAACCGTCGGGCGAAAAAGGCCCCGGCACGAACCAAGGCAAAGGCAACGAGAGCGAGCGAGGCATCAAAGCCGATTCACCCGAAACGGCCGACCCGCGAGGGCATACCAACGAATCGAACCAGCCGACGCAGCCTCAAAACGGCGAGAAGCGAGCCAACGACAAGCAACCTGCCGGTCAGAAGAAGCAGGATCGCAGGCCAAATGACGGTTCTCCACAGAAGAATTCTCCCAACCAGGAGGCCGGGGGCGAACCGACGCCTAGCGACCGCGGTGGCAACGAGCTGAAGGGCGGCCAGCAACGCAACAATCCCACCGCGGGCGGTCAACCGGGCGCCGACGAAACGAGCGCCCCGCCGCCTCCAGCCGACGACAGCGAACCCGGCGGCGATGATCCCAATCAGGAGTATGCCCGCAAGGCGACCGATCTGGCGCTCGACCATCTTCGAGACCAGCTCGCCAAGGACAAGCCCGATCCCGAGCTGCTCGAAAAGCTGAAGTGGACCCGCGAAGACATGGAGCGGTTCCGGGAGCAATGGGAGCGGCTGAAGAAGGCCGCCGACGAGTCGGGGCCCAAGGCCAGCGCCGCTCGGCAGGAGTTCGACGACGCCTTGCGCAGCCTCGGTTTACGTCCGCGCGGCGCATCACTTTCTGGCCAGAAGCGCGACGATCGCCAGCACAACTTGCGTGAAGACCGCCGCATCGCCCCTCCGCCCGAATACGAGGAGCAGTGGCGAGAGTTCAATAAGGCGACGGCCAAGAGCCGCAAGCAATAGTGTGGGACTGGCATGCACAAACGAGTCGGTGTGGGCCGTCGCCACACCCAGCGAGATTGTGCGGGTTTTGTTCCGTTCTGGGTGGCGAACGCACCTCATTGCATCGCCGCGGAAAGCACTGCCTTTGGTATTGGCGAATCTACGGCGCAGCCGCGTAGCGGCGACAGAATGTAGCCGTGGGCGCAAGCCCACGGAAACCATTGCCATGCCTCGTAAAGCCGCGTAGCGGCGACAGAAGTCGACACCCTTTCTCTTTCGCCGCTACGCGGCGGCGCGCGGAACAGAAACGGCATCAACGATCAATCCGGCGGTGGGCATCGCTTGCGCACCACAGTGTGGGCCATGTCAGGGCAACTGGAGCACCGCGTTAAGACAGTGCTAGACCGTCATGTGCGCCGCCGAGGATCCAGATCGTCGTAGATGTCCATGGCGGGATCGTCCCACCCCGCGCGCTTGCCAAACTGTTCGAGCTGAAACCGGCGCTCTTCGTTGCTGATCGGAACTTCTTCAAACAGCGCCTTGAACCGCTCGTACGATTCTGCTTTGAGAAGTACGAGCACCGGTCGGCCATCAGGGCCGCTGACGCGCGGTGGCATTTCAATGCCGTTTTGTAAGCCCGCCCCTTGTTCTTCCGTAAGCTGGATTAGCATAAGTCACCGTCGTGTTTCGTTTTGCTCATTTATTCGATCGACGAGCATGTCCAAGTTAAACGACCGCATCGGCCGGGGACATTTACTTGGCGGCCATGCGCAATCCGCCGTCAAGCCGCAGCACCGTGCCGTTCAGCATGCGGTTTTCAAACACATGTTGGGCCAACGCGGCAAACTCCTCGGGCTGACCAAAACGCTGTGGGAAGGCGGGTTGTCTGGCGAGCGACTCGCGCACGCCCTCGGGCAAGCCGGCCATGAGCGGCGTGTCGAAGATGCCGGGTGCAATCGTTACCACGCGAATGCCAAAAGCGGCTAACTCGCGTGCGGCCGGCAAAGTCAATCCGGCCACGCCGGCCTTCGAGGCTGCATAGGCCGCCTGGCCAATCTGGCCCTCAAAGGCCGCGACCGACGCCGTCAACACGATCACTCCCCGTTCTCCCTCCTCGTCGGGCTGCCGGCCGGAAATAACCGCCGCGGCCAAGCGCAAGACGTTGAACGTGCCTACGAGATTGACGCGCACGACGCGGCTGAATAGATCCAGGTCGTGCGGGCCTTCGCGGCCGACGATGCGGCTGCCGGCGACGATGCCCGCACAGTGCACCACCCCCGCCAGCTCGCCGAAGCGGTCGGTCGCGGTTTGTACCGCGCATTGCACGCTTGCCCCTTCCGCCACGTCGGTTTCAACAAAAGCCGTCCGGTCGGGCGCTTCGGCGGCGATTGCCCCGCCCTGCTGGCAATTGAGGTCCGCGATGACGACGTTCGCTCCGACCGCCAGCATCGTGCGCGCGCAGGCCGCGCCCAGGCCCGAGGCGCCGCCGGTGATTAAAATGGTGCGATCCGCGATTTGCATGACGCGCATTTTACGTCGGCTACACGCCGGTGCGCAGTGCCGCCTAAAAATTCTCCAGGCCGCTGACGGCCTCGCCGCCGGCGCGGGTGCCGAGGGCCTGAAACAGGATGCCGTCGAAGGAATATCCCTGAGGCAGGTCCGTGGGAATGTCGTGGATGAACCGCACCGAACCGTCGGCGAACGCGAACTGGGCCCCGCCCGGATGATCGCTGGAAAAGTCGTCGGTGGCGCCGTCGGGTTCCTGAGTGGCATTGATCAGGTGCGCGTGGGCTTCCACCAGAATCGGCGTCGTGGCGATGATGCTGGGGGTCACGGGGTTGTGGTTCTGATCTCCCATCAACAACACGGCGCCGTTGGGAGCGCCCACCCAGATGCCTTTGGCATTCGACCAGGCCCGCTCGCCGACAAGAATGGTGTTGCTCAGACCGTCCAGCACGTCGGCCGCTCGAACGCCGCTGTTGCGGAACATCATGCCGTTGCCGGTCGGCCCGTCGGCCGCGGCATAGTCGTTGCCCACACAGGCGGCATAGCTGGCAGGGGCGGCTTTTAACACCGGATTGCCGTTGGCGTCGGGCACGATAAAGGCGGCCTGGGGCACGATGTCGGAAGGGCAGAGGTACACCGGCAGCAGGTTCTGTGCAACCGGCGCATTCATGGCATTCTCGATCGGAAAGCGAAAATCGACCCTCTCATGGATTGGTCCCTGTTCAAGCTGCGGCAAAATCAAAGCGCCCCAACCCCAACCCGGCGTGGTATCATGGTCGGCGTCGTTATAAGGAACGCTCGCCAGATAGCCCGGCGGGAAAACGCAGAAGGTGTCCTGATAGTTATAGCAGGCCAAGCCGAGCTGCTTGAGATTGTTGCTGCACTGACGGCGCCTGGCCGCCTCACGGGCTGCCTGCACGGCGGGCAAAAGCAATGCCACCAGGATGCCGATGATGGCGATCACTACAAGTAACTCAATCAAAGTAAACCCGCGACGCGAGGTCATTGCTCCTCTTTTCAGAAATGGCTCTGAACTCTAAACAGTTTTTTCCGATCGCCGCCTATGCATGCGGTGCGCCGGGCAGTCGGCTCGAAGCAGGCAGAACACTATAACACTTGCCCCCGAAACGGTTTAAGCGATCCCGTCAGTCTGCGCAACCATCACAACTGGCGATCTTTTCATCACCGGCGGCGAAAAAATCGCCGGCTTGCTTGCAGGGCGTGGGGATAAGACAGCTCACAACCCTTCTTGTGCCGGCGGAACAACGATTGCAAATCCTACAATTAGTCCGTGCCACTAAGGAGAAACCCATGAAGGTCGAGTTGCGTTATTGCTCAGTTTGAAACTACGAACCGATGGCTGTCAGTTTGGCAAGCCGAATCCTGGCTGAATTCAAGATGCAAATCGAAAGCCTGAAGCTCGTGCCCGACAAGGGCGGCTGCTTTGAAGTCTCATTGAATGGCGACCTCGTGTACTCGAAGCTGAAAACGGGCGAGTTCCCAGACGAGCCACGCATGCTCGGGCTGATTGGCAAGCAGTTGAAGACCCGCCTTTGATAAATCAAGAGACTTTGGCTACATCCTTCCCAATTTTCCCAGACGTCGCATTCGGAAAAGTCGGCATGTGACGCGACTTATGATTGCATGCTAATGTTTCTTGTTTTCAAGATGGTTCAGCGAGCATGGCAGTATGGGGAGCGGAACAAGTTGGCAGCAGTTCTTTCGAAACTGGCCGAAAGACGTTCCCGCGCGTGGCATGGTGGTGACCAGTTTTGATGAACCGGTGCCTTTTGACGGCTTTTTATCCGCCGAAACGATGGTGTTGCTCGAGCGGAAAACGCCCGACAACTCGGGGGCGCGAAAGGTGCTGCTAGCCTATGAGAACATTGTCGCAGTAAAGTTCGTAGACGTGGTTCGCAGCAAAGCCTTCGAGTCGGCGGGTTTTTCGGGCAGGATCAAAGACTAGCCGGGCCGGTTGAGCGGCCTGGATTTGTTGAGCGCTCTGGTTCGAGGCACTGCATCGGCGATGAGCGCCGGCGACTACTGCGATTGGTTCGAGTGTGCTATAAAACTGAAAAGCCCCATCGCCGCTCCAGGGGGTGCGGCGGGCCTGGAGATCAGAAACAATGGCAAAATCAAAGGAGTCTTCCGTGTCGAGTGCAACTGACAAGCCCGAGGAAAAAACTCAACCCGAGGCGGGCGGCGAAGCCGGTCGCGCCCAACAGCCGCAGGCGCAGCAGCAACAAGGCGTGCGAGTCGACGATTCGAAGTTGACGGCCATGTACGCCAACTTCTGTCGCGTGACCGGCACGCCCGAAGAACTGATCATCGACTTCGGTCTCAATCCTCAACCGTTTGGCGTGCCCACCGAACCGGTGATCGTCAACCAGCGGATCGTGACGAACTTCTACACCGCCAAGCGTATGCTGCACGCCCTGCAGCTCACCGTACAGCGTCACGAGCAGGCCTTCGGCGTGCTCGAAACCGACGTGCAGAAGCGCGTCGTGCCCTCGATGCGCCCCGGCCGTTAGTTCGGCGGCGCTAGGTCGGATAATCGCATCCGCTTTCGAACGGGCGTCCCGGCTGAGATCGGCTGGAACGCCCGTCTCTATTTTGTGTGCAGCCGCTTGTCCGGATTCGGTCGTGTACGCGGCCATACGAGCATTTTTTCGGCGCAGTGAACAATTGGATCATGCACCAGGACATCGCTGCACGAAGCCGTGCGGCGCCTGCCCGCGTCACTTTGGTGCCACTTAACCCGATTAATCCCAGCGACGGCGAACGCGCCAGTGCCTGGATCACGTCGTCGTCGATCAGCCTACAGTCTCTGAGGTCCTCTGAGGTCGACGATCGTTAACTTCGGCAAATCGGCGAGGTGCGCGAGCCCCGTGCTCGTGATTGACGTGGCTGTTAGCTCGAGGTTCACAAGGGACCGGTTGTTTCGTGCGAGCGACGCCAGGGCGGCGTCGGTCACCTTCGTGCCGCTCAAATCGCGGATTCCCAGAGCAGACGCTCCGCGACGAAGAAACTTTAGTCTTCATCGCGCGCGTCGCGGCGACCCCAACAAGCGTTCTTGACCACTTATATTAAAAGTTATAAGCTGCGTAGCTGGAAAACTTTGCGCTCAATGAGAGCTGCTGGGAAGCTGCCATCTTGGGCGACTTTTTCCACTTGGTTGACGGACCCGAGGCGGGGCACAGGTCAGACAATGGAAATACTCGAACGAATTTGGGAACTTTTGGGCGCGATTTTCGGCGGCTTCGCGGCCGCGGTCGAACGCGCCATCACCTCGGTGTTCGGCTCGTCGAACGCCCGATATATCAAGCGTTTACAATCCAAAGTCGACGCCATCAACGCTCTGGAGCCAAAGTATCAGGCTATGAGCGACGAGGAGTTGCGCGGCCAGACGCCCGAATTCAGAAAGCGGCTGGCGGCAGGTGAAACGCTCGATGACCTGCTGGTCGAAGCCTTCGCCGTTAGCCGCGAAGCGGGCCGCCGCTGGCTCGGCCTGCGCCATTACGACGTGCAGCTCTTGGGCGGCATGGTGCTGCACTCGGGCAACATTGCCGAAATGGTCACCGGCGAAGGCAAGACGCTCGTGGCCACGCTGCCCGCCTACCTGAATGCCCTGGGCGGCAAGGGCGTTCACGTGGTGACGGTCAACAGCTACCTTGCCCGTCGCGACATGGAATGGATGGGGCCGCTGTACATGGGCCTTGGTTTGACGGTGGGGGCCATTTACGCCGGCATGGATTCCGACGAAAAGCAGCGGGCCTACGACTGCGACATCACCTATGGCACGAACAACGAGTTCGGCTTCGACTATTTGCGCGACAACATGAAGATCGCCGCCAAGGGCGACGACCGCTTCGATAAGGAACAGCAGCAGGCGCAGCGGAAGCTGCACTACGCCATCATCGACGAGGTTGACAACATCCTCATCGACGAGGCCCGCACGCCGCTGATCATCTCCGGCCCGGCCCACGACGATGTGACCCGCTATCCCAAGGCCGACAAGATTGCCCGGCAGCTCAAGAAAGACGTCCATTTTGAGGTCAAAGAGACAGAGCACACCGTCCATCTCACCGACGAGGGCGTGCGCGAGGCCGAGCATCTGGCAGGCATCGAGAGCTTTTACACGGCCGGCAACATGGAATGGCCGCACTTGATCGACAACGCTCTCAAGGCCCATTGGCTCTACAAGCGCGACGTGAACTACGTCGTCGACGGCGACGAAGTGGTCATCGTCGACGAGTTCACCGGCCGCCTCATGCCCGGCCGAAACTGGAGCGATGGGCTGCACCAAGCCGTCGAAGCCAAAGAAGGCGTGCGCGTGAAGGAAGAGACGCAGACCTACGCCACGATCACGCTGCAAAACTTCTTCAAGCTTTACGACAAGATCAGCGGTATGACCGGCACGGCCATGACCGAGGCCACCGAATTCTGGAAGATTTACAAGCTCGATGTGGTGGCCATTCCCACCAACCGGTCGATGAGCCGTCTGAACCACCCCGACGTCATCTACCGCAGCGAGCGGGAAAAATACGAGGCCATCGTCGGCGAGATCGAGCGGATGCACAAATGGGACGCCATACAGCTTTCCGACGGCTCGATCCTCTCGGGCACCGTCACCAAGGAAGAGGACAACCGCATCGAGATTCAGCCCCATCAAGAAAAAGAGCGGCAGTGGATCGAGCGTAGCAAGATCAGACAGTTCGAGCGCCGCGGACGGCCGGTGCTGGTGGGCACTATTTCGATTGAAAAGAGCGAGCGGCTCAGCAGCATGCTTGCGCGCCGCGGCGTGAAACACGAGGTGCTCAACGCCAAGCACCATCAGCGCGAAGCCGAGATCATCTCCCAAGCCGGGCGCAAAGGCGCCGTGACCATCGCCACGAACATGGCCGGCCGCGGCACCGACATTATCCTGGGCGGCAATCCCGAGACGATGGCCTGGGCGATCTTGCAGAACAAGTACGAAAGTCGCCTCGACGTGCCGCAGGACGAGTGGACGCAGCTCGTGGCCGAAATTGAAGGGCGCGAACAGATGAAGGCCGAAGGCGAGGTGGTGAAGAAGCTCGGAGGGCTGCACGTGATTGGCACGGAGCGGCACGAGGCGCGCCGCATCGACCTGCAGTTGCGCGGCCGTTGCGGACGCCAGGGCGACCCCGGCTCCAGCCGCTTCTATCTGTCGCTCGAAGACGATCTGATGCGCATCTTCGCCGGCGAATGGGTGAAGAACATTCTTACGCGGCTCGGCATGCAGGAAGGCGAGGCGATCGAAAGCAAGATGGTCACGCGGCGCATCGAGGGCGCCCAAAAGAAGGTCGAAGAGCGAAACTTCGAGACCCGCAAGAGCCTGCTCGAATACGACGAAGTGATGGACGAGCAGCGGAAGCGCGTGTATGGATTCCGGCAGCAGATTCTCGACGGCGTCAATTGCAAGCTGAAGATCGAGGAAATGATCGACCAGCAAATCGATCGCTACCTCGACGATTTCCTCTCGAAGGACTATGGGGCGACCACGTTTGCCAAATGGGCCGGCAACGAATTAGGCGTCGAGTTGGAGCCGAACGACTTTCGCGGCCTCGACTATGAAACGGCCGAGCGGCAGGCCAAAGACGAAGCCGAGCGCAGGGCCGAGGGCCAGGTGCTGGAGGCGATCGACGAGAACCTGCCCCCAGACGCCGAAGAGGAAGAGTGGAACTGGGAGGCGCTGGCCAAGCTGGTCAACACGCGGTGGAAGCTCAACCTGCGCGACCGCGACCTGAAGAAGGTTCCGCGCGAGCAGCTCGGCGAGTTTCTAATCGAAAAGGCCCGCGAGTCGTTGACGGCGATCGATCTCTCGGAAGGCAAGCGATTTCTCGAGCCTGATTTCAGCCTGCGCACCGCCTGCGGCTGGGTACAGTATAAATTCGGCATCCAGCTTGATCCTGAAGAAGTTCGCGGGACGGAGGTGGGTGCGTTCAAAGAACTGGTCCGTCGCAAGGCGGAGCAGGCCTACGCCGATAAAGAGACGGAGTACCCGGTGCTGGCCGGCCTCTATCATTTCACCACGCGCGACGCCAGCGGGCAAAAGCGGTATGATCGCGAGCGGCTGGTCGCTTGGGCCCGCGAACGCTTTCACGTCGATCTCGACCTGGAAGACCTCCGCAACAAGCAGCGCGACGAAATCCGCGCCCTGCTGATCGACCACAGCCGGCAATATCAGCAGCAGGCCGAGCAGGCGCTCGTTGAAGTGCAGGAGCAAGTCACCAAGGTCTTTGACGGCGACGGCCACCCGGGCCGCACCGTCGGCCAGGCGACCGGCGGCAACGGCGCCCTGACTTCGCTCACGGAATGGCTCGAGCAAAAGTACTCCTGCCACCTGGCGGCCAAAGATCTCGCCGAACTCGACCGGGTGGAACTGGAGCAGCGGCTGACTTCGGCGGTCGAAGACCATTTCCGCCCAGAAATCCGCCGCATGGAGCGGGCGCTGCTGTTGCAGATTCTCGATACCGCCTGGAAAGATCATCTCTTGGCGATGGACCACCTCCGCTCCAGCGTCGGGCTGCGGGGCTATGCCCAGGTCGATCCGAAGGTCGAGTACAAGCGCGAGGGCATGCGCATTTTCGAGCAAATGTGGGCCTCGGTGGGCGAACGGGTGACCGATCTGATCTTTCGTATGGAGCAGCTCGACGAAGGCTTCGTCGGTTCGACGTGGGTGGCCAGCGAGGCCATTCACGATTCGCCACCGCCCGGTAGCAGCATGATGACCAACGATCAATCGGAGGCGATTGCCGGCTCCGACACGCCACAAAAGCGCGAGCCGATTCGCAACCGCGCTCCGCAAGTCGGCCGCAACGACCCCTGCCCCTGCGGCAGCGGCAAGAAGTACAAGAACTGCCACATGCGTCAGGCGGTCTGAAGATGGGGGGGTGAAAGGGTGAGGGGGTGACCGCAAGGCTGTGGTCGCCCCTCGCTGCTTCCAGGGCA
>DASSFG010000901.1:0-10171 GCA_035694685.1 Pirellulales bacterium | reverse complement strand
CAGGCGTGCAGCAACCGCCCCAAGTTTCGCGCCGGCCGACGAAAACTCGGCAATCCGCACCGGCAGCCGCTTCCGGCCCCAATTACCCCGCTCCTGGTCAAAACGCCCGGCAAGCTGGTAGCCGCAGCTTCGGCACCGGTTGCCGTCGAGCTGATAGCGTCCCAACTCGTACCAATCGCGCTCGATCAACAGCTCGCCGCAGCCGGGGCACCAGGTGCTCCCCTCGCGCGGAGCGTGTACGTTGCCCGCATAAACATAGATTAATCCCAGCGACCGCGCCACGTCATACGCGGCCAGCAAGGTTTCGGGCGGGGTCGGGCCGCGATCTTTGAGGCGGAAATCGGGGTGAAAGGCCGTAAAGTGCAGTGGCACGTCGGGGCCGAGATGGTCGAGTATCCAGTGGCACATCTGGCGGATCTCGTCGAGCGAGTCGTTGGCACCCGGGATGACGAGGTTGGTGATCTCGAACCACACGTCGGTCTCGTGCTTGAGCCAGCGCAAGGTGTCGAGCACCGGCTCGAGGTGTGAGAGGGTCAAGTGCCGATAAAAATCTTCGGTGAATCCTTTCAGGTCGACGTTGGCCGCATCCATCACTTCGTAGAACGGCTGGCGCGCGGCCGGCGAAATATAGCCGGCGGTGACCGCCACGGTCTTGACGCCCACCGCGTGGCAGGCCCGCGCCACGTCGATGGCGTACTCGGCCCACACCACCGGATCGTTGTAGGTAAAGGCCACGCTCTTGCAGCCCAGCCGGCGGGCCGCCTCGGCGATGGCTTCGGGCGTCGCTTCCTCACTGAGTTGCTCGATCTCGCGCGATTTCGAGATCGACCAGTTCTGGCAGAACTTGCAGCCCAGGTTGCAGCCCGCCGTGCCGAACGACAGGATGCTCGTGCCGGGATAGAAATGATTGAGCGGTTTCTTTTCGACCGGATCGATGCAAAAGCCCGTGCTGCGGCCATAGGTCGAGAGCAGCATTTCGCCGTCGCGGTTCTCGCGCACGAAGCAAAAGCCGCGGTCGCCGGATCGCAGCGCGCAGGCCCTCGGGCACAGGTCGCAGACGATACGGCCTGCCTCATCGTCGGCGTGCCACCAGCCGCCGGCCTTCATACCATCCGCCCTCAGCCCCGCGGGCGGCAAATCGACAATCTGCGACATGAAATTGAGAGGGGGAGCAAGGAAAGTAGACTTGCCTATTACTAGGATACCACCCGCGTCAAGATGATTGAAGCGGAGGGTCGTGCATGTCTCTTGCGGCCAACCGCCCATCAACTCAAAGTTGCCGGCGTGAAAAGGGACCGCTCGCCACAGGCGAGCGGCACGCGTAAGCGTGCCGGTAATTTAAAATGCATGGAGGGCGGGGCAACGGCCCAAGTAGGTTTGGCACTACCGGGAGGCTTACGCCTCCCGCTCGCCACAGGCGAGCGGCAAGCGTAAGCCGTCGCATGACGCCGTCGTCTGCACGGCGGGACGGGGACGTGTGACGGGCGAGCGAGGTGCCGGTTGCCAGGGCATGTGCAGCCCGGCGACAAAGCCCAAGGCCAGCGTCACCAGCACGTAAAAGCAGTAGTGGAAAAAGGCGTTTTCTACTTCCAGGTCGAGCGTGGCGAAGGCGGCTGCCGCTCCGATCAAGAAGAAAGGCGGACCCAAGTAAATCCAGCTCCAGGCGGCGGTCGTCGCGTCCGCCGGCAACAGCAAGTAGCCACCCCACAAGACCATGTAAATCAGCGCGCAAAGCGATGCCCGCAGCCACAACGAGCGACCGCGGTACGGTTCCAACTCGTCGTTGTACAAAAACCAATATCCGCCCAGCGCCAGCGGGGGCGAGACCAGCAGCAGACCCACCGCCCGAAAGCTAATTTGCTGGCCAAGCGGTTTGCGCAACAGCCACGCGGCGGCAAACGTCAGCAAAGTGCCCCCGGCGATGATAATAATCGGCACGGCTTGCACCTTGGTTTCTTTGCGCAGAATCGGCTTGATGACCGGCCTGCCGGCAGATGTTTTCGGGCCGACCGCATCGGGCTCGTGGATTTTGACCTCAACCGGAGCGACCGCGGGCTTTTTCGGATCTGCCTTGCCGGCGGCGCCGTCGGTCTTCGCCGCAGGGCCGGGTGCGGCGGGGGCGGGCTGCGGCTTGGGTATCCGGATGGGTGTTTTACACTTGGGGCACGGACCTTGCTTCCCGGCAAATTGATCGCTGACCTTGAAGGTGGTCTTGCAGCTCGGACAAACGACCTGGATGGGCATGCGATGCGGGCTCGGCGCGATGGAAGAGGCGATTTGGCGACAGCCCTTAAGTGTTTGTCGGCCGTGCAAGTCCGTCAAGCTTTCCTGGCGGAATTCCGGCGATCATCATTTTTGGCGGCAGCAAGCCGATTCGTTGTTGGCTTCGCAGACAGAAGCTACGATTAAGAACCATGCCGATCACGTTTAACTGCCCCCAAGGTCACCGGCTAACGTGCCCCGACGAACTGGCCGGAAAGCCGGGGAAATGTCCCAAGTGCGGAGTGGCGCTCCGCGTGCCCTCCGCGGGGGCGACGGCGACGGCTGCGCCCGGCGGCGATGGCCATTCGCCTGACGACGACCCTCCCAGCGCCCTCTACTCCGCCGCCGAGGGCGCCACGCCCAGTCAATTGGGCATCGACCAGATCATCTTCCTTTGTCCCAACGGTCACCGATTGCACGGCGCGGCGAACCTGGCCGGGCGCCCCGGCCAATGCCCGCACTGTGGAGTGAAGTTTCTCGTGCCAGGCCCCGACGAGGAAGACGAGGAGCCACTGCATCCGGCGGAGGGGGCTGGCGAGGCCCTTGAGGAATTCGTGATCCAAATTGACACGTCGAGTAAGGGCGGCTCGTCGAAGACCGGCCGCAAGAGCTCGCCGTCGGCAACCTCGTCGCCCACCTTGGCGAACCCTTTGGCCGGCATCCTCTCGCAGTTGCTGCGGTACAAGAGCCAAGGGGCCTCGATCGAGGTCCATCTTAGCGACGGCAAGCTCATCGAACCCGATCAATTCTCGCTGAAAGACCCGCAGCACGTATTTCTTTCCTCCCGCGAAGCCAACGGCACACACACTCTGACTGTCGTTGCCTGGTCGTCGATCGAGCGGGTTGTCGTGCGCGGCCTCGAGCAATTGCCACGCGAGTGGTTTTAGCCGTTCCATTCAGGCCGCGGCGCGCTTGACAATTCCGGGGTGGAAAATTATCGACAGGCTATGAAAAGTCGAACTGACGAGCCCGCTGAAGGCCATGTCGTGCCCTTCGATTCGCTCGAGCAAGAAGCGTTTCTGAATCTCTGGCGCACCTATGACCGATTGAAGGCGTTGGAAGAATCGCTGTTCGCAGACTACGGCCTGACGGCGCAACAATACAACGCCTTGCGAATTCTACGGGCCAAACATCCCGAGCCGTTGCCGACCCTCGAAATCGGTGCGCGGCTCGTATCACGTGCGCCCGACATCACGCGGCTGATCGACAAGCTCGAAGACCGCCGGCTGGTCGAGCGCCGGCGCGACTCGGCCAATCGCCGCGTCGTACACGTCGCCATTACAGCGGCTGGACTGGAGCTGCTCGACGAGCTCATGGCGCCGCTCGCCCAGTGCCACCAAAGTCAGCTCGGCCATTTGTCGGCCGATGAGCTTCAGCGCCTGATCGAGCTGCTCAAGCTTGCCCGACTGCCGCACGAGGGCAAGCCGGGCTAAATAGCCGTGCGCGATTACCGGGCGCAACGGCATCGGTGGCTGGGGCAAAGCTGGCCGCGTGCGACGCAGCACTCGTCAGACGCCCTGCCGCCAGCGATACCCCGGTGCGAGTCCGATAGGCGATCCGCGACGATTGAGCTAAGCTAAGAATTGTTAATAGTACCGTAGATCAGACTTTCCCACCTCGCGGACGTCAGGCTGGAAAGCCTGACCTACGAGCCAGGCTGGAAAGCCTGACTGCGATTGGGCTTCTAAGCAATCGAACGTCAATACTCTATTTCTAGGAACGCCCCAGTGGCTGCACATCGGGAGAAAAGCCGGCGGGCATTTAAACGAGCGAAAGAGCTGATTCCCGGCGGGGTGAACAGCCCGGCACGGGCCTTTGGCGGCGTGGGCGGCGAACCGCTGTTCATGGCGCGCGGCGAAGGGGCCTGGCTAGTCGACATCGACGGAAACCGCTACCTCGATTACATCGGCTCCTGGGGGCCGATGATACTGGGGCACGCCCATCCCCGTGTGACCGCCGCTTTGGAAGAGGCCATTCGCCGCGGCACGAGCTTTGGCGCTCCTACCGTGGCCGAAAGCGAGCTGGCCGAATTGATCGTCGAGGCCGTGCCCTCGGTCGAAAAAGTGCGGCTGGTGAATTCCGGCACCGAGGCCACGATGAGCGCCATTCGGTTGGCGCGCGGTTACACGGGCCGGGAGATCATCGTCAAGTTTGCCGGCAACTATCACGGCCACGTCGATAGCTTGCTCGTGGCCGCCGGCAGCTCGGCGGCCACGCTCGCCGTGCCCAATTCGCCCGGCGTGACGCGCGGCACGACGCAAGACACGCTCGTGCTGGAATACAACGACGTTGCCGGCGTCAAGCAAGCTTTCGCCGAACATGGTCCGCGAATCGCCGGCGTCATCGTCGAACCGGTGGTCGGCAACATGGGCTGCGTCGTTCCCACCGGCACGTTTCTGCAAACACTTCGCGATGAGACGAAGCGGGCCGGCGCCTTGCTGATTTTCGACGAGGTGATGACGGGCTTCCGAGTGGCCTATGGCGGCGCTCAATCGCTGTTTGGCGTATCACCTGATCTGACGACGTTGGGCAAGATTGTCGGCGGCGGTTTGCCGGTCGGGGCCTACGGCGGTCGCGCGGAGGTCATGGATCACGTGTTGCCGGCCGGAAAAGTCTTTCAGGCCGGCACGCTTTCCGGTAATCCCTTGGCTACGGCCGCCGGCATCGCCACTCTGCTGGAGCTGCGCGAGAATCCGCCGTATGAACAACTGGAAGCTCTGGGCGCCCGGCTGGAGGCGGACCTTGCGGCGGCGGCCCAAGAAGCCGGAGTGCCTCACTGCACTGCCCGCGTAGGAAGCATGCTCACGCTCTTCTTCCACCCCGGTCCGGTCAATAACTGGAGTGACGCCAGCCGGTGCGACACGCAACGTTTTTCGCGTTACTTCTGGGAGCTGATCGAAGGGGGCGTCTACATGCCTTGCAGTCAATACGAAGCGCTGTTCATTTCCGCCGCTCACACCGCCGCTGACATTGACCGCACGATCTCTGCGGCACGGGCGGCACTGCGCCGCACGGCCTAAATTGCCGTGCGTGATTACCGGGCGCTGCGGCATCGGTGGCTGGGGCAAAGCTGGCCGTACTCGATTTGCCACCCGTCAGACGCGCTGCCGGCCAGCGATGCCCCGGTGGCCGAGTGTCCGGGGCATCGCCGCGGCATCGTCTTTCTGCCAAATCGGGCTCTTGTTGCGGCTCTGCCCAAGCCACCGCTACCTCTCGACGTACTCGATGTCCGTGAATCGCCACGGCTATTTAGTAGCGAAGGTAGCCTGTGCTTCGGCTCCGCCTCGGACGCGCTTGGAAAACCGCCCGGTTGGAATGCGGTGCTTTTGCGATATAGAATTGTTATAGGGCCCTGGCAGGAAAACGAACGATGCCTATTCATGATTGGTCGCGCGTCGAGGACGGAATATTTCACGCCTTTCACATGGGGTGGAATTGGCAGTTACAGGAGGCGCTGAATGCCGGGCGTTTGCCGCGCGATTACTATGGTCTGGTTGAGCAGCAGACCCTTGAGGGAGACGAAGAACCGACACGCCGGATCGCTGATTTGTTGACGCTGAACGCCGGCCCTTCGTCGGAAGATTTGCCGCCGCTTCCTCCGGCCGAAGGGGGACTCGCCTTGGCCGAGGCGCCGCCCAAAGTGAGTCATCGGGCGACGCTTGAGCCGGACTATCGGCTTCTGCGGCGCACGCTCGCGATTCGTCACGTGAGCGGACGCCGGCTGGTGGCCGTCATTGAAATGGTATCGCCCGCGAACAAAGACCGCCTGCAGCAGGTCGAACAATTCGTATCGAAGGTGGCAGCTTTTCTTGACGCCGGCATTCACGTTTTGCTCATCGATTCGATTCCACCGGGGACGTGCGATCCGCACGGCATGCACGGCGCGATTGGCCGCTGGATTGACGCCGGTGGCGGAGCTTATCAGTGGCCGGCTACCAAGGCGTTGACGCTGGCCTCGTATCGCGCCGCTGAAGTCCCCGAAGCGTTCGTCGAGCATCTTTCGGTCGGCCAACCCCTGCCCGACATGCCCTTGTTTTTCAGTCCGGGACGGTACGTGAACGTGCCGCTCGAAGCGACGTATATGGCGGCCTTTGCCGCCATGCCGCAATTCTGGCGAGACAAGCTCGGCGATTAAAAGCCGCGAACGGTGTAGGGGGTGGCCTCTCCCATTACAGACGCGTCTGTGGTCGGTCGCGAGGTCAAGAGTCCAATGCACAAACCCGTGAGGCCAAAGTAATTCAGGACTTGGGCCAGGTAATGGCCCGTATAGACCAACTGCACCGGCATTTCGGCCATGAAAGACGAACGTTGCACCATTGCGGTGACCACAAAGTAGGCATCGACAACGATGAGTAACGCCAACGAACCGACGACGAGCACTGATTTCTGGCCCCGCGAGCGGGTCACGTAGGCCGACAGCAAGACCAACAAAGTCAGCAACTTAGTCCAGGCCAAGAACTGGGTCGCCGGTAGATACAATCGCTCAAAGAATTCGGACCGCTCGGCGTTGCTAAGCTCTATCGCCGCAGCAAGAACTCCTTGGAATTCAGCAACCCCCAAAGAATGTCTTCAAGGGCGGCGCGGCGATCGGTGGCGCCGTCGAGATAATCCGCCGTCATCTGCGCTTCTTCCGCCGTGGGATGGCGCGCGAGCGCTGAGAGAAACAGCTCTTCGACGATCTCGCGGCCCGGCTTGCCGGCAGCCAATAGCGCCTCAAGCCGATTGTGCCGCTCGCTCAACAATTCGTTGATCGTCGGACCGCTGACGAGCTGAAATGCCTGGCTTAACGTCGATTCGGTCGATCGCTCGCACTCGCACGTCAAAAGCCGCGGAGGCTTCCCGAAGAGCAATAAAAACTGATCGTCCGCCGAAGCACGCCGGCGGCGCGATCGCGAGGGTTGTACTCCGGGAAGCTGCGTCGCGCGCATGCCCGACGGATAGCCTTTGAACTCCGGGGCGGTGCCAGTCACCTGGCTCAGCGCGTCGAGCAATTGTTCGGCCGACAGCCGCCGCACCAAGGCGTGCGAGAAGTTTGCCTCGTCGTCGCGGTTGGTGTCGTTGGGCTCGGCTGCCAATTGATAGGTCGACGAGTTCATGATCGTCCGCACGAGCTGCCGCAGATCGAAGCCATGAGCGACCAGGTCTTTGGCCAGCTTATCGAGCAGGGCAGGTATGGCCGGCGGATTGGTCGCGCGAAAGTCGTCGATCGGCTCCACGACGCCACGGCCCAGCAGGTGATACCAGACGCGGTTCGCTTGTGCCCGAGCAAAAAACGGGTTGTCGGGCGACGTGATCCAGCCAGCCAGTTCTTCCAGCCGGTCTTCATCGGCGGCCGGCGGCGGCGTCGGTTCACCCAGAAAACATGGCTCCATGGGCGCGTCGCTGCGCGGGTCGCGCACCTCGCCGGCCGACGCCATCCAGACGATTTGTTCGCCGTCGAACTCGTGCTTGTCGTTTTCGTCGCGGCGGCGGTTCTCGACGATCTTGTATTGCACGCGGGCAAAAAAGCCCGCCCAGCGGTAATAGTCGCCCTGCGTCCAACGATCGAAGGGATGATTGTGGCACTTGGCGCATTGCAACCGCACGCCCAGAAAAACCTGGGCGGCCGCTTCGGCGCGGGTCACCGGATCGCGATTGGCGCGATAGAAATTGGCCGGCGGATTGGTGTACGTGCTGCCGCGGGCCACGATCAACTCGCGCGCAAAACGGTCGAGGGGCTTGCCGGCGGCCACGCTTTGACGAATCCAATGATGGAAATTCTGCACGCCCTTGGCGTCGAGCACCTTTTCTTCATTCCGCAATAAGTCGGACCATTTGAGCGCCCACCAATCGGCAAACTCGGGCCGCTCCAGCAGCTCGTCGATCAACCGCCGGCGTTTGTCGGCCGTGGGATCGCTCAAAAAACGCCGGGCTTCGTCGGCAGTCGGCAGCAGGCCAATAGCGTCAAGATACGCACGCCGCAGGAACACGGCATCGCCTGCCAACGCCGACGGATTGATTCTCAGCGAGCGCAGCTTGGCGAAGACGTGGCGATCGACGTAATTGGATTCGGCCGGGGCGGCAAACGCAAAGCCGGGCCGCGGCGAAACCACCGCTATCCGCAGCGCCAGTTGCTGATGCAGGTAGCGAACCAAGAGCGTCGTTTCGCCGACCGATCGCGCGGTGGCCAATCCGTCGTGGCTGACCTCGACGCACGAATTCGTCGGCTCGTAGACCGCCAGCCTGGTCACGTCGCGACGAGCGCCATCTGCGAAAACCGCCGTCGCCGCAAGCTGCGCCGTGCCGCCTGGATCAAGCAGGATCTGCTCGTCCGCGGGTTTAACTTCCAGTCGTACAAACGCGGCCGCATCGGTTCGGTCGGCAGGACAGCCGGCGGCGACCCACCGCATCAAGATTTCATGTTCGAGCGAGTGGGCGGCAAACCGTCGGCCGCCTTGGTGCGCTACGGCAGCCGTCGGCTTTTCTAAAAGCAGGCTATGTTCGGGCCGCAATAAATCGACCCGCCTGCCGGACTGGTCGTGAGTGAGGGCGAGAAAGTCGAACTGCGGATCTTGCCCGCGGAGTGACAGCTTGAAGCCGCCTTTACCGTTCTGGTTGCCGTGGCAAACCCCTTGATTACAGCCCGCCTTCGACAGCACCGCCATGACATCGCTCTGAAAGGAAACCTCGGCGGCGTCGACTGGCCCTAGCGTGGCCAGCAGCAGAACCAGCAGGACGGAGCCGAAGATTCGAGGCATGGATGGCTTCATGACTTGCTATGATAGCATGGTTCGCTGGGCTCCGAGAAGATTTAGCACTACGGCCCACTTTTGCTTCCGCCGACGAAAGTGGTGGCTGGGGCAAAGCTGGCCGCGATCGGCTGGACCATTGGTTGGCACGCTGCCGGCCAGCGATGCCCCGGTGGCGACCCGCCGGGGCATTGCCGCGGCGACGTCCTAAAGGTCAAATCACCGGCGCATCGCGGCTGCTGCCCCAGCCACCCTTGACCGAAAATGCGCTGTAGTGTTACTTCCGAGAACGCTTCCGACAGCGTGCATTACGGCGTTACCGGGGCGACGCGTGTGCCGTCGACGAGGGTGGTTTCGGGGGCGAGGATGATGGGCTCGCTTTCGTTCAAACCTTCACGGATTTCGGCGATGTCGTCGTTCAGCAGGCCGACGCCGACTTCGACCAGACGCGCGCGGCCATCGCGCACGGCAAATACCTGCCAGTTGCCCGCGGGACCGCGGAACAGCGCCGATCGCGGAATGACCAAGGCCCGCGATCGCTCGGCGGTAAAAATCTTCACGCGCACACGGTAGCCGACGCCCAGGTCTCGCTCGTCGCGCAACCGGCTCAGCTCTTCGGGCGGAAACGTGAGCACGACTTTGACGCGCTGCTGTTCTACACCCAACGAGCTCGTTTTGGTAAAACCGGCCGGGTAGATCCGGTCGACCACGCCCGACACCGGCTGAGCACCGATGGCCGGGCCATAGATGTCGGCCTGTTGGCCCGGCTTGACGTTGACCACGTCTTGGCTCAGCACGTCGACTTCCACTTGCAAGTCGTCGAGCTGGCCGATGCTCAACAGCACCGTGCCCGCGTTGACCTGACGCTCATTGGTCTCAAAGCGTTCGAGCACCACGCCGTCGACGGGGCTGCTCATTTGGCCGCGGCGGCGATCGCGCTCGGCCTCCTTCAGCCGCGTTTCGGCTTCGGCCCGTTCCTGCAACAAGACGTCGTGCTTAAGCTGCTTGCGGGCAATGTATTGACGCACCAAGGTGGGCGCCAGTGCCGTGGCGGCCTGCAGGCTTTTCAGTGCGCTGAGCAAAAGCACGTCCTGCTGGTAGGAAACGTCGGCCTCGATCTTCGACACCTCGGCCCGATTGTATTCCTCTTCGTTGCTGGTGCGCGTTTCAAACAGCGAACG